>JAHWIG010000010.1 GCA_019322735.1 Candidatus Woesearchaeota archaeon
TTCTTGATCGTTTAGCGACAATTATTGGTTTTCTTGTCTTCTTTACTGGAATAACTACTGGTTCTTCTTCTACTTTTGGTTCAGGAGTTGGCTCAGATTCTAGTTCAGGTTCTTCTTTTTCAGGTGTTTCTTCTATAATAGGATCTTCTTCAAGAATAACCTCTTCTTCAGGCTCTTCTTCAACAATAACCTTTTCTTCAGGCTCCCCTTCTTCAATAACTGGATCTCCTTCATCAGGGGAAACTACAATTTCTTCTTCAGGCTCTTCTTTAACTTCTTCTTTTTCTTCTATCTCTACATCTTCTTCTTTTATCTCTTCTTCACTCTTTATTGTGCCTACCTTTTTTATGTCTTCATCTATGTTCTTTTCTAAAGGATCTGCTTCTTCCTCAACAACATCCTCTTCAAAATCTTCATCACTTTTCATCATTTCTTCATATTCGTTTGGTCGATCTTCTTCCATCTTTTTTCACCTAGTTGATTTAACCTCTTTTTTAGATTTCCCCTTTGAATGGTAAAAAAACTAATAGTAAATAAAGATTTCGGTTTTTGTATTAATTACTCAGTAGTTTTAATAAACATTTATATCTATTTGATTACTCTATTTAGATTATGCAAGAAATTATTGTTGGAAGACTCGAGAGAGATAGAAAAAAATACGGAAAAAAAGGAACAATTCTATTAGGAAAGCATTTTATAAAGATGGGCCAGACAACTTCTATGTCTGGGGAAATATACCTTGATGTTGCAGGGGCGCATGTTGTTTTTATATGCGGTAAAAGGGGGGGAGGAAAGAGCTATACAATGGGGGTTATAGCTGAAGGATTTGAGATGCTTGAGCCTGAGATTAAGAACAATTTGAGTATAATTCTTTTGGATACTATGGGAATCTATTGGACAATGAAGTATCCCAATAAACAGGAGAGTGATTTATTGGAATCATGGAATTTGGAGCCAAAAGGCATGCCTGTTGTTATATATACACCACATCAGTATTATGAGGAATATAAGAAGAAAGGAATCCCTACAGATTTTCCATTTTCATTGGAGGCATCAATGATTGATCAATCTGATTGGTGTTTGGCCTTTAAACAGGATAAATATAATCCTATAGGGGTTTTGATTTCGCGTGTCATAATCAAATTAAAAGATGAAAAAGGAAAATATTCTATTGATGATATAATTAAGGAGATTGATGGGGATGAGAAATCAGAGGAGAATACAAAACAAGCTGCAGAAAGCATGTTCTTGATGGCAAAGGGTTGGGGAGTATTTACAGATGAGGGCACAAAGTTCTCTGATTTAGCTAAAGGGGGACAGACAACTGTTTTGGATGTGAGTTGTTATGCAACTATGCCTGGGGGATGGGATGTTAAGGCATTGATTGTGGGGATAGTTTCTAAGCATCTGTTTATTGAGCGTATGAATGCAAGAAAAAAGGAAGAGTTCGATAATCTAAAGAGTTCTATGGAATATTTTACTGAGAACGCTCCAAAAAAGCAGCAGATGCCATTGGTTTGGCTTGTTATTGATGAGGCACATGAATTTTTGCCAAGAGAAGGAACAGTTGCTTCTACTGATGCATTGGTTACAATTATGAGGGAAGGAAGACAACCAGGAATATCTTTGATACTTGCTACACAACAGCCAGGAAAGATACATACTGATGTCATGACACAGAGCGATATTGTATTGAGCCACAGAATTACTGCTAAGATAGATGTAGATGCCCTTGGAATGCTTATGCAGAGCTATATGAGGACTGGATTGGTTGGTGAATTAGATAATCTGCCTAGAGTCAAGGGTGCAGGTGTTATATTTGATGACAGCAATGAGAAGATGTATCCTATGAGGGTAAGGCCTAGGATTACATGGCATGGCGGTGGCTCTCCTACAGCTATTCCTGAAAAGAAGGAAGAAGAAGAATTGTAGGATTTTTAATATTTATCAGTAAGTTATATAAATCTTGATTTCTTTTATATTTGTATGGGGTTTAGTAAGAGTTTTCCTAGAACAGTAGAAGGTAGTACATATCCTATTTGGGAAGAGGTCAAATTAACTGATAAGGAAGAGCAAGAAGAAGAAGCAAAGTGCAGGAAGGAAAATATTTCTTTGATGAAGGGATGCATAGAGGATGCTAAGGGAGTTATGAAGGACAAAGTATTGAAGAACTTTCAGTCTGATCTCATTAATGTTGCAATTTCATTATTTGAAAAGAGGGCAAGCCATGCTGTTTATTGGAAAGAAAGTAAGGCAAAAGAAAAATTTGATGAAATGTTTTAAGCAGGCCTTCTCAGATGTTTTATGAGATAATTTTCTTCCCCTTTAATTACATCTCCTTTTTTATCTAGCTCCACTGGTTTTTCTTTTTCTTCTTCTTCAATTATTCCTATGTTTGCAGTGTGTTCTTTCAATTTTAATTCTATTGTTGATAGTTCTTCCTCATTCAACTGTTTTGGCTTCCATTCTAACTTAACATCATCCTCTTCTGTTCTTGGTATTAGGTTTAAGCTGAAGTGAGAGTGTTTCTGGCCTGCTGCTATGCCGTTATTTATCAGTATATTAGTTCCATGACAGCCGATTGAGTCGAATAAAGCTGTTGACAGTTTGTTTGCTATTGTAAATAAATGGCCTATTGATTTATCTGGGAGCTGTTCAATTATTGGAAAATGATTTTTGGGCAGAATAGATATCTGTCCTGGTGCAGCTGGTTTTTCTTCCAGGAATGCAGCTACAATATCATCTTCATATATCTTGAATTCTTTTTCTTTTCCTATCTTTTCACATATTCTGCATAACATATTATTTGAATAGTTCTGATATTTTATCTAGGTCAATATCTTCTTTACTAAATCTCTTTGGTTTAGAGGATTCCATGACTTTTTTTGCGATTTCTTTAATATCTAATTCATCTTTTTCTGTTGGTTTTTCTTTTTCTCCAACTTCAATTTCTTCATTTTTTTCTTCTATACTTTCTTGCTTTATGTTGAATATTTCATTGATTTTCTTTAATATTGGAATCTTTATTTTATTGAGCTCCTCTTTTGAAATGTCATTTTCATCCAGAATCAGATTAAGTCCGTCATTATCCATCCTTGGAATTATGTGAACCATAAAATGTTGTGCCTTTTGCCCTGCAGCTAATCCATTTGCAATAAAGATAGTAGTTCCTTCTGCTTTGAATGCTTTAAGGCAGATAGCTGAGAGGTCTTTTGTTATTTTAGATAGGTGGATAATAATCTCATCTGGAATCTGTTGCATTATAGCATAGTGTTCTTTTGGGAGGAGCAATAAATGTCCTGGATTTGCCGGATTTATATCCAATATTGCAGTACATTTGTCATCTTCATAGATCTTTTTTGACTGAACCTCTCCTTTGATGATGTGGCAGAATATGCACTGCTCTTTTTGGAATTTCCTTAATTCCTCTGGAGACATATTTTTCACTTTTTCTTTCAGTTCTTCCTGTTCGTTCATTTTTATTTTAATCTGCCTGTTTTGTTACTATTTTTATTATTGGTATTGCTATTGTCCCTATTATACCAATAGCTATTGATGCCATTATTATATATGCCCATTCAGTTATATTTAAGTATGTTGTTTTGAATAATGCATTTAATGGCGTATAAATAACCAGCAATTGTAAACATAAAGATGCCGCAACAGCCAATATCAGGAATTTGTTTGAGAAAAGTTTTATTTTATACTGCGCTCTTACTATATATAATCTAACAAGTTCAAATACAACCAGGCTGGTAAAAGCAATTGTCCTTGCTTTTTCTATATCTGGCAAGTATTTATTGAATAAAATCAATGTTGCAGTAGCTATCAGTATTGCTGTAATAATTATTGTCAGGGACATATTTTTTGTTACAATCTGTTCTTTTGGATCTCTCGGTTTAAGGTTCATCATCCCTTTTCCAATAGGATCAACACCTAATGCTAATGCTGGTAATCCATCTGTTATTAGATTGATCCAAAGTATCTGCAGGGCAATTAATGGCATGGGCCATCCAAGAATACTTGCTATGAAGATAACCAAGATCTCTCCAAGATTGCTTGATAGGAGATAGTTAACGAATTTCTTTATGTTTATGTAAATTCCTCTCCCTTCTCTTACTGCATTGACAATTGAGCTGAATTTATCATCTGTAAGGATCATGTCAGAGGCTTCTTTTGCTACTTCTGTTCCCTTAATGCCCATTGCAATACCAATATCTGCATTTTTTAGTGCAGGTGCATCATTGACGCCGTCACCAGTCATTGCTACAATATGGCCTTTATTTTTTAATGCCTTGATTATCTGCATCTTATGGCTTGGATTTACTCTTGCGTAGATTGCAATATCTTCAACCTTACTTTCCAGGTCTTTTCCTATTTCTTCCCCTGTTATGCTTTTTCCTTCTATTCCAATCTCTTTTGCAATAGCTTCTGCTGTCAGTTGATGATCCCCTGTAATCATAATAACTTTAATTCCAGCTTGTTTGCATTTTTCAATATCTTCTTTAACACCGCTTCTTGGCGGATCCTTCATTGCCTGCAATCCCACAAAAATAAGATTATCCTCTTTTGCTATTTTTGTTTTTTTATATGCAAAACCAAGAACTCTCAATGCATTGCTTGCGAGTTCATTGTTTTTCTCTAGAATTTCCTTTTTTTCTTTATCTGTTAATATTTTTACTTTATTGTTGATGATTATCTTGCTGCACTTCTTTAATATTACATCAGGGGCACCTTTTGTGTATAGTATTGAACCTTTTTTTGTCTTATGCAAAGTGCTCATCAGTTTTCTTTCTGAATCAAATGGAATTTCATCTGTTCTTGGTTTAATTGCTTCCAATAATCTCTTTTTTATGTGAAGTTTTTCTGCGCTGATGATCAATGCTGCTTCTGTCGGATCACCAATTGCTTTATCTTTTTGTATTGTTGAATTATTGCAAAGAACACCAATTTCTAATAATAACGGAAGATTTCTTGTCTTGTCTGAGAATTTTCCTGTTTTTGTATAACCTTCTCCACTTACATTTATGATATGATTATCAACATATATCTTTCTTACAGTCATCTCATTTCTTGTTAGTGTTCCTGTCTTATCAGAGCAGATAACAGTTGTTGTCCCTAATGTCTCTACTGTAGGCAGGGTTCTCATCAAGACATTCTTTTTCACCATCCTCTTAACTCCTAGGGCTAAAGAAATAGTGACTATTGCCGGCAATCCTTCTGGTATTGCTGCTACTGCTAAGCTTATTGCAGTTATGAACATCTCGCTTGTGTTATTTCCTTTGAAAACTCCTGTTAAGAAAACTATCAGGCAGATGAAAACTGTTGCTATGCTTATTGTCCTTCCAAGTTTTTTTAACTTATTTTGCAATGGGGTTGGTTCTTCTTCTGTTTCTTGAATTAATGAAGCTATTTTTCCTATCTCTGTTGACATGGCTGTTTTTACAACAATGGCTTTTGCATTTCCCCTTGTAATTATTGTTCCAGAGAAAACCATATTTTTTTGGTCTGCTATTGGGGATTTTTTACTTATTGCTGAGATATTTTTGCTTACAGGAGTTGATTCTCCTGTCAAGCTGGATTCCTGAGCCTCTAAACTTGCTGTTGTAATCAAGCGAGCATCTGCTGGAACTCTATCCCCCTCTTGAAGAATAATGATGTCTCCTGGAATTAGATATTTTGATTCAATCTCTATCTCTTTGTTGTCTCTTATTACTCGTGCTTTTGATGTCTCTAACTTCTTTAATGCCTGTATTGATTTTTCTGCCTTATATTCTTGGATGAATCCAAGTATTGCATTTAGGATAACTATCATTGCTATTACTGCAGCATCTATCTTCTCTCCTATAATCAATGATAAAAGAATTGCAACTAAAAGAATTACTACTATTATTGATTTGAATTGTCTAAAGAATATGGTTAATGGGTGTATTCCTTTTGTTTCCTTTATTTCATTTAAACCATGCTCTTTTAATCTCAGTTCTGCATCTACATTTCTTAGACCTGTTTCTGAGCTCCCTAATACCTTGAGCACCTCTTTTTTTGATTTTTGGTAATAGTTCATTTCTTTAGTGCGTTTTTTATAAGCACAATAGTTATAGGAAATAAGATAAAGAGGAATGTTGAAATCATGTAAATATTCTTTACTAGGTTTATTTTTTGTTTTGCAATAAGCATACCAGTAATCTCTGGACCCATTAATATGACTATTGCTGATAATAGTACAAATAATGTCAGAAATGCTGCTTCTGGAATACTTATTATCTGTTGTGGGGGAGAAGTAATCTTTTTGTGAGAATCCATCAATCGATTATATGCTCTGTGCTTTTGATCATGTTGAATATCTGAACTTAGGATATTATTGTATATTCCATGTAATTTATTGTAGCAGTTTATTGCAGAATCTTTCTCATTATATGCTAGATATCTATTTAGCTCTATCAATACTATTTCGAATTGTTTTATCCTGTCTTCTCCAGTCATAGGTCCCCCAGCACTTTATCATATACCTTTAGTAGATTCTTTATGCCTTTGAGCTTTATTGAATAATATTTTTTTGGGAATTTGATTTCTGCTTCAACTATCCCCAGGTAATCCAAGAGGGTGAGATGTTTTGAGGCTAGAGAGGCAGATATATTCATCAATTTAGATATATTTGTAACTGTTTTGGGGTTTTTACACAATAATCTGAGAATATTCCTTCTCGAGCTAGAAGAAATCGCTTTTGAAAGCATATCATCCTTGCTTGGCATAATATTTGGAAAGTATAAGTACTATTTAAAGGTTGTGCAGTTGAACAACCATTCAACCCTATATTAAAAAATATAATCCTATGTTGTTATTGAGAACCGCTCTTTTGCTAATATGCTGCTTGCTATCCCTTTTCCAATGTAGAAGAATTTTTCACTTATTGTTTTGCTGAATATATCTGTCAGAGATCTCTTCTTTTCATATTTTGCCAGTTTTACTGTGGTATTTAGTTCTATTTCTAAGTATTTTATTGCGTCTTCTTTATTTCCAATGAAATCAATTAATCCAAGCTCTTTTGATTCCTCCCCTAAATAGAATAAACCATTTGATAGATTATTAATAAAATCTACAGATAGATTTCTGTTTAGTGCAACTTCCTCCACAAAATAAGTATGGATTTTCTGCAATGCAGACTGCATTATAATCTTTTCATCAAAGTCCATTTCTTTGAATGGGCTGCCAATATCTTTATATCTTCCAGATACAAGCCTTTGATATGTTATATTGTATCTTTCAAGAAGTTTTGAGAATTCAAGATATGAGCCAATAACACCTATTGAGCCAGTCACTGACATCCTGTTTGCAAATATCTTATCTGTTGCAGATGCAACCCAATATGCACCTGAAGTTCCGATTTCTGTTATCAATGAAATTGATGTCTTGTTTATGTTTTTTATTGCTGCAGCAATATTGCTTGATGCAACTGCAGAGCCTCCAGGAGAATTTATCTCAAACAATATTGCTTTAATATTCGGATTTTTATCTGCTTTCTTTATTGCTTCTATGGTCTCTGATGCTACTGTTCCCTGTTCCCCAATTAATCCTGTTGATTTTTCAGAGATTATTGTTCCTTTAATTTGTATTAAAGCAACATTACCTGATGATAATTGTGACTGGAAGAATGCAGGCAGAACTCCTGAGAGGAGCCAGCTTACCACAAATAATATGGCAATTGTTCTTATGATGAATCTCCAATTTCCTGTTTGTTTTTGTTTCATTTTAAAAATATCCTGAACTGAATTCTTCTATTACCTTTGTTTTACTTATTGATTCAGTCAATCTTTGGCCATCTGTGTTAAAAAATATGTAAATTGGATCTATCAGCCATAATAGGATGAATGGAAATAATGGGATTAAGAACAAGCTTCTTAGTATGTACTGCCACATCTTTGGATTCTTTTCTAATGATATTACTTTTAGATGCAAAAACTTTTTTCCTATGCTTTGTCCTATATTTAATTCTAGGATTGTGAAATAGGCTATTGATAATACTGCTATTGCAATGCTTATTGATAATAAACTATAGCTCAAGTCCTGATTTGCCATAAAATAATTATAAGTGTCAGTGAAGGATGTAAAATTTGGTAGGAGTTGATTCATATAGCTCTTTAAAGGATAAGCTATGATTAGATTAATTATTGCTATATCTATAACAAACGCAACACCTCTTTTTATTAGTGATGCATTCCTTTTTATTCTGTTTGGCCTGGGTAGGTTCAAGGACCGCATTGTTTTATCTATTGTGTATCTTATATAAAAGCTTTATGCAAAATCATAAATTTTATATAATGAAGAGATTACTTGTTATTTATGATATTTGGTTTAAGGAATATTAAAAAGAGATTAAAGAAAGAAGAGATCCTTATATTTAGCCATTTTAAAGAATTAAAGCAAATACATCAGATGTTTTTCTCTTTGATTGTTTTTATTGGAATCATATTGGTCTGGAGGGGGGTCTATAATATAATGAATCAGTATTGGTTTCCTGATTACCCTATTTTTTCCGATATATCAGGAATAATTGTTGGACTTATTATTTTGGCCGCAACACATTATGCTTCTAGTAAGATGGTTTGAGAATGAAGGTTATTATTATTACTGGTTCTGTTGGAAGTGGAAAAACAACTTTATCTAAAAAACTTTCAAAGTTTCTTAATTTTAATTATATTGATGTGAATAATGTTATTAATGACAATAAGTTGAGCGATGGTTATGATAAGAAGAATATGTGCGAGATTATTGATGTTAAAAAACTAAACAAGGTTTTGATTAAATTAATTAAATTATCTAAGAAGGGGTTAGTTATTGATTCTCATTTAAGCCATTATCTTAATAAGAAATATGTTGATTTATGTATTGTTACAAAATGTGATCTTAATTTTTTAAGAAAGAGGTTAAAAAAGAGAAAATATTCTGAGAAGAAGATAAGGGATAATATGGAAGCAGAAATATTTAATGTATGTTTGGAGGGATCCAAGGAAAAGGGACATAAGACTTTGATTGTTGATACTACTAAAGTAATTACAAAAGAGGCTCTATCTATGATCGCTTCTGGTTTTAAGAAAGATTAATATATTACTTTAATTAAATTTAGCAATATTATGAAAGCAGTTATTTTGGCAGGTGGCAAAGGAACAAGATTGAGGCCATTGACTTATGAAACGCCTAAGGCTCTGTTGCCTGTTCATGGTAAGACATTGACAGAACATCTATTTGATCTATTTAAGAGGCATGGAATTACTGAAGTCTTTCTTAGTATTGGATATTTGGGAGAGAAAATAAAGGATTATTTTAAGGACGGCAAGGAATTTGGGGTTGATATTAAATATCTTGAAGAAAATGAGCCTTTAGGAACTGCTGGTCCATTGAAACTTGCAAAGAATGAATTAACTGAGAGCTTTTTGGTTTCTAATGGCGATGAATTAAAAGACATTAATCTGGATGAGATGTATAAACAGCATAAGAAGAATAAGGCATTGGTTACTATCGCTTTGACTAAGGTGGAGGATCCAAGCCAGTATGGGGTTGCTAAATTGGATGGAGAAAAAATATTGGAATTTATTGAAAAACCAAAAAAAGGAGAAGCGCCATCAAATTTGATCAATTCTGGATTGTATATAATTGAGCCAGAGATTATTGATATGATTCCGGATGGATTTGCTATGCTTGAGAAAGAGGTATTTCCAAAATTAGCAAAGCAAGGTAGATTATTCGGTTATGCTTTCTCTGGTCAGTGGTTTGATACTGGAAATATGGAAAGATATGATAAAGCATTAAAGGAATGGAAAGGTTTGGTTTAAAATGAGTATATTCAAGGCATATGATATTAGGGGAATTTATGGTAAGGAATTAAATGAAGAACTAGCTTATAAGATTGGGCAGGCAGCTGCTCAATTATTTAATTCGGATATCTTGGTTGGATATGATATGAGATTGTCTAGCCCTAGTTTGGTAGAATCAATGGAAAAAGGAATTGTTGATGCTGGTTTTAATGTTGTTAATATTGGTTTATGCAGTACTCCGATGTTCTACTTTGCTGTTGCATTTTACAAGCAAAAAGGGGGAATCATGGTCACAGCATCACATAATCCTAAGGAGTATAATGGATTTAAATTTTGTAAAGAGGATGCATTCCCTGTTAGTTATGAATCTGGAATTAATGAGATTGAGAGATTAGTTAAGGAGAATAATTTTGAATTATCTTATGAAAAAGGACAGATAAGCAAGAAAGATATATTTGATGATTATAAAAAGCATGTAACTGGCTTTTCTGGAAAGGCAGGAAGGCTTAAAGTAGTTATAGATGCTGCTAATGGAATGGGAGGATTAGTAGCTCCAAAAATTCTTAAATCTATTGGTGTAGAAGTTGTTGAGCTCTATACTGAGTTAGATGGAACTTTTCCTAATCATGAAGCAAATCCATTAAAGGAGGAAACAACCAAGGAATTGCAGGAATTAGTTGTTAAGGAGAAAGCAGATCTTGGTATTGCTTTTGATGGGGATGCTGATAGAGTGGGATTTATTGATGAAAATGGCAATAGAATTGGTTTTGATATTGTGACTGCATTATTGGGAGAACACTTTTTGACAAAAAAAGGAGAGAAAGTATTGTATGATCTAAGGTCAAGCAATGTTGTAAATGAGCATATAAATTCATTGGGTGGAGAAGCAGTTATGTCAAGGGTAGGTCATTCTTATATTAAGCAGATTATGAGGGGACAGGATATCATTTTTGGTGGAGAGCTAAGTGGGCATTATTATTTTAAGGCTAATTATTTTGCTGATTCTGGATTGATTGCGGCTATTGTACTGATTAGTTTGATGGTGGAGAAGAATAAGAAATTATCTGAATTAGTTGAGCCATTGAATAAGTATTTTCAATCTGGAGAGATAAATTCAACTGTCGAAGATATTGAGAAGAAATTAAAGGAGATAGAAGATGATTATAGTGATGGCAGAATTTTGCATCTAGATGGATTGAGTGTTTATTATCATAATTGGTGGTTCAATATACGGCCAAGTAATACAGAACCTTTATTAAGATTAAATCTTGAAGCTCATACCAAGGAAAAGATGGAAGAGAAAAGAGATGAATTATTAAAGAAGATTAGGTCTTAGAATTACCCTTTCCATAGTTTTCTATACTTGTCTGCTTGACCATCTGTAACAAAATAATCTGCTATTCTTTCTGCATTAATGTAATCTGCATTGACAAACCCTTGCTGTTTTTTTAAGAATTCTTGGCGTTCTTTTATTGTGGCAAATAACTTTTTTGTGAATTCTCCTGTTTCTCTGTTTCTTTCCATATAAGCAGAATTTGCTTGTTCTGTTTCTTTAACATCCTTTGTCTTTGCTTCTAGATTGTCTTGTTTTTTGAGTAATTTGTTTTGTCTATTATAGAAACTGTCTGGATAACCATAATTATAACTCATTTGATTGTTCACTCCATTGAATTTTTTATCTTAAAGATGTTGATTTATTTAATATTTTCCCTTATAGAATTTTAGAAATATATGGACCGTCTTCTTTATATCCCAACTTTCTATAATATTCTCTTACACCTACTCCGCTTATTATAACTATTTTATCGCAGTTGTTATCTTTAGCTATTTCTTCTGCTTTTGCCATCAATTTCTTTCCTAATCCTTTGTGTTGAGTGTGTTGTGATTTATTATTAATATCAACTTGTTTACCGTATACATGGAGTTCTCTTATTATCAATGATTTCTTTGTAATCTCTTTTCTAAATGGGGCAGAGGGTAGTCTTGCACGGCATAATCCTAACAAGCAATCATCACTTTCAAAACTTAAGAAGAATTCTTTTCCATCACTTGCTTTATATTCCATTATTTTCAGTTTTGGTTCTTCTAAGACTGTTTTTTTTGCAAATCCTATCTCTCTGCATCTAATGCATCTGCATCTTAGTCCTTTTTCTATCATCTCTTTTTTGATATCAACCCTTAGATTTGTATTTATCTTGCCGGTTGTTATTGTGTCTGGATGGAACTGTCTTAGAACACGCATTATCCTGCAGTATTCCGGGACTTCTGATTTTATCTTGCAAAGCAGGTCAACCATATCTTCTTTTTTGTAAAGCTTGAATTCTCCCCTTTTGAATTGCAATGATAATGGTGTGCCTTTCATTACCTGTAACGGGTAAATCTTTAGTTGATCTGGTTTATAATCAGGGTTTGAAAATAATTCTTTGAATAATTTGAGATCTTTTTTTGGATTAGAGCTTGGTAAGCCAGGCATGTAATGATACCCAACTTTGAATCCGCTGTCTTTCAATAATTTTGTTGATGTTATCACATCTTTTACTGTGTGGCCTCTGTTTGTTAATTTATAGATTTTGTCATCTGGAATCTGGACACCAAGCTCAACCCTAGTACAGCCGAATTCCAGCATTCTGTTTATGTGTTCTTCAAATGCCCAGTCTGGTTTCGTCTCTATGCAGAATGCAACACATCTATGCTCAGCAGTCTCATTTATTTTTTTAGCTTCTTCTAATGTCTTGGATTTTTTTACATTAAGGCCGTCATATATGCTTTTTACGAATTTGTACTGATAATCAAGAGGATAAGCAAGAAATGTGCCTCCAAGAATTATTATTTCTATTTTATTAGTTGAATGGCCCATTTTTGTGAAAGAATCCAGCTTATTTTCTACTTGATTATATGGGTCATAATCCAGACGTATAGCACGCATTATTGCAGGACTCTGTTTAGTATAGCTCATTGGAGATTCTTTTCCACCCGGACAATATGTGCACCTACCATGAGGGCAAGCATAGGGTTTTGCAACTACTGTTAGTGGAGTTACACCAGACATAGTACGTACTGGTTTCTTTATCTTAGCTATCTGTTGCATATAAAAATAGATAGAATTAGCTCTTTTTGAACTTTTCCATTATTCTTTGAAAAAATCCCCTTCCTTTTTTTTCTAAGTGGGCTGCTGTTTTTTCTATGGCTTCTGCTCCCACTTCAATATTTTTTTGTATATCTGCCCCATAATAACCAAGAACGGCATCAAGATTTTCTATCTTGTTATTGTATTTCTCAAGAAATGCAATATGTGTTAGTGGTATACGTGAGGGTTCTGGTGGCTTTTCATCTGGAACTCCAACTGTTATTATTGCTTGAGGGCGTGCATTTTCAGGAATAGCGATAATTCTTCTTACATTTTCTTCATCAAATGATCTTACCCAACATGCCCCAAGTTCTAGGCTGTGGGCCATTAGAATCATGTTTTGTATGGCAGCAGCGCAATTTTGAATAGAGTATAATTTTTCTCCCCGCATGCCGTAAAATTGTTTTGCAGTATCAATAACTGCACAAACTACAATATGGACTGGGGCAGTCTCCATCCAATGCTGTTGTAGAGAAGCATCAGAAAGCCTTTTTTTTGCATCCTTATCTTTTACGATAACAAATCTCCAGTTTTGAATATTTCCAGAAGAAGGGGCGGATGCGCCCGCATCAATAATCATGCCAATTTTTTCTTTTGGAACTTCTAAATCAAGATACTTCTTTATTGATCGCCTGTTTTTTATGGATTCAGTGAGTTCCATTTTATCTTCAAAAGTTTTATATATGCCCCTGGTATTTATATTTATTGATATTTATGCTGTATAAAGATCTTGTTAGTGTTTATGAAAAAATAAGCGGTACAACCAAGAGATTAGAGAAGACTTATTTTATTTCTGAGCTAATTAAAAAGACAGCCATAGAGGATTTAGAGGTGACTTTGCTGCTGTTGAGTGGAGAGCTCTATCCGGCATGGGATAAACAAGAGATTGGTGTTGCTTCTCGGTTGATATTAAAGGCAATCAGTTTGTCTACAGGTGTAAGTATTAAAGAAGTTGAAGAAGGCTGGAAAAATACTGGAGATTTGGGGGAGGCTGCTAAGAAATTTGTTTCTATCAAGAAACAGGAAACTTTATTCTCTCAACCTTTGATTGTTGAGAAGGTGTTCAATGATTTACGGAAATTAGTTAGGATAACAGGGAGGGGGGCAGTTGAACAAAAGGTTAAGATTATCTCTGGATTGTTGAGCAGTGCAACTCCAGATGAATCAATCTATATTATCAGAACAGTATTAGAGCAGTTAAGAGTTGGGGTTGGTGAAGGCTCAGTTAGGGATTCTATTGTTTGGAGTTGCTTTCCACCAGTTGCAGGAATCTTCTTTAAATGCCAGAAATGTGGAAAATTTATGCCTAATACTTCTGTCTGCTTGGAATGTGGGGGGGCAATTGATACTAAGTTTTCAAATGAGATTGATCGATTAATCAAACATCCAGGAATATTGAAAGTTAAATATGTTAAAGATCTGAAGAAGATTAAAGATCATGAGATTATTATTGCGGATAATGCGGGTTTGGCAAGAGAGTGTTATAATTATCTTGTTGAGGTAGTTCAGTCAGCTTATGATATGAGCAATGATTTTCCTGTTGTGGCAATGATAGCAAGGAAAAATGGAATTAAGGGATTGCTGAAGGTACAAATTGAAGTGAATAAACCTATAAAGGTTATGTTGTATAAGAAAGCGAAGGATATTGGAGATGCATTCAAGATTGTTGGAAAACCAGCAGCTTTAGAGTATAAGTATGATGGCTTTAGGTTGCAAATTCATAAAGATAAGGGAAAAATAAGCTTATTTACTCGGCGTCTTGAAGATGTTACTAATAGATTTCCTGATGTTGTTAATGCCGTTAAGAATGGCGTTAAGGCAGATAATTGCGTGATTGATGCTGAAGCAGTCGGTTATAATCCTAAGACTAAGAAGTATCTGCCATTTCAGAGCATTTCTCAAAGAATAAAGAGAAAGTATGATATTGATAAGGTGGCCAAGGATTTTCCTGTTGAACTGAATGTATTTGATATCATATTTTATAATGGAAAAAATCTATTGAAAAAACCATTTAAAGAGAGAAGGAAGGTTATTGAGAAAATAATTAAAATAAATAAACTGCATCTTGTTCTTGCAAAGCAGATAATTAGTGATGATGAGAAAGAGGCAGATAAATTCTATAAAGAATCATTGAAAGCAGGGGAAGAAGGTATGATGGTCAAGAATCTTGATGCCCCGTATAAGCCAGGATCAAGAGTGGGTTATGGTGTTAAGGTAAAGCCTGTTATGGAGACCCTGGATTTAGTGATTACTGGGGCAGAATGGGGAAAAGGTAAAAGAAAAGGATGGCTTAGTAGTTTTAATATTGCATGTATTGATGAAGAAGGTATTTTTTTGGATATTGGAAAGGTTGGCACGGGAATAAAAGAGTTGGAGACTGAAAGAGGAGTTACCTTTGCTCAGCTTACTGAATTATTGAAGCCATTGATAATTTCTGAGAAAGGGGTTAAGGTTAAGGTAAATCCAAAGATTATTGTTGAAGTGAGTTATGAAGAAATACAGAAGAGTCCTACTTATAGCAGCGGATATGCATTAAGATTTCCAAGATTACTTCAAATCAGACAGGATAAGCCGGCAAATGAAGCCAGTGGATTAGATTTAGTTGAGGAACTTTATACTGGTCAGAGATAATGTTCCATTAATGGAACAATGTTCCAAAAATGGAAAACTATATATAGATGTTCTATTTTTTATTTCTTATGCATGATGAGAATTTACTGGAAGGTTTATTTGACCCTAAATCTTTGAGTATATTAAGGCTTTTTGTCGACAATAAAAGCAATGAGTTCTATCTTCGCGAGATAGCTAAGAAAAGCAATGTTTCTGTTACCAGTACGTTTAGGATTATTGCTAGATTAAAGGATCTTAAGGTTGTTGATCAGATTATGGTTAATAAATTTAAGCTGTATAAATTATCAGATAATGATAATGCCAAGTTTTTGATGATATTATTGAGAGAGAAATCAAGAGCCATAGAGGGGTTTGTTGAACTTGCTAAAAATGTACATAATATCGACGAGATAATACTGCACGGCAAGCAGGAAAATAAACATGCCAGTTTGATATTGATAGGGTATGATATAGCTTCTGGGGATGTGAAAAAATTATGTGCAGATATTAAAGAAAAACATAATTTTACTATCTCAACTTTGTCATTAGGTAGAGAACAGTTTGAGCAGATGAAGGGGATGGACCTGTTTCCTCGTGTTAAAAGGTTACTTTATCGTCGATAAATTGAATTTCTTTATTGTATTATATTTTTTAATATATATTATATAGAATAAGAAACTTTAAATAGTAGTTTAGCTACTAATAAAATTAATAAGATTTAGTTTTTTTGGCGGAAAACATAAATCTTCAAACGATTCTTGTTAAAAACGAGTTGTTTGGTCTCTTTTTTGTAAACAAGCACTTTGTAAGCGTTTATTACTTATTGGCGTAAGCAATAATACTTGTTCTTAATAGGAGTAAAAGTAAAACTCCAATATAAATATTTTGTAACTGTAATATTTATATTCCAAACTATATATTAAAAAAGGGGGTTTTAAAACAAAAAAAATGGAAGACATCATTCAGAATGCGGTGAACAACACCGACGAAAAACAATTTGACCACATTAAAGTGAACCAGGCAAATATCAGAGTTATTGGAGTTGGCGGAGCAGGCAACAATATGGTAACATGGCTCTATAAGAAAGGAGTCAAGGGAGCAGAGATTATCGCTTGCAATACTGATCAACAGCACTTAGATGTTTCTGAAGCAGATAGAAAATTCCTTATTGGAAGAGAAGCAACTCGTGGCTTAGGCTGTGGTGGATATCCAAACAAAGGAACAGAAGCAGCCCAGGAAAGTATGCAGGAACTAAAGGACGTATTGAAGGGTTCTGACATGGTCTTTGTCTGTGCAGGAATGGGCGGAGGAACAGGAACAGGAGCAGCTCCAGTTGTTGCTAGTGTTGCTAAAGATACTGATTCAATAGTCATTGGAACTGTAACTATGCCATTTAAGGTAGAAAGGGCAAGAGTAGATAAAGCAGAATTTGGTTTACAGCAGCTTAGACAAGTAGCTGATACTGTGATTGTCATTGATAATAATAGATTGGTTGAGATTGCAGGTAATTTGCCAATTCAGCAAGCCTTTGCAGTAGCTAATGAATTAGTTGCTACAATGATAAAGGGCATTGTTGAAACAATTGCTGTACCAAGTTTAGTTAATCTTGATTATGCAGATGTCAGAGCAATAATGAAGGATGGCGGTGTTGCTGCTATAGGAGTAGGATCATCAGACACAACTAACAGAGTTGAAGAAGCTGTCAAAGGAGCTTTGACCAACCCATTGCTTGATATAAGCTATAAAGGAGCTAGCGGAGCATTGATCCATATTTGTGGAGGTCCTGATTTAACTTTGGATGAAATTAGTGAAATCGGTGAATTGGTTACTGAAAGCTTGGATGATGATGCAAATGTCATCTGGGGAGCAAGGATTGAAGAGGGTATGAAAGGAAAAGTTACCGTTATGACCATCATTACTGGTGTCGAATCGCCATGGATCTTGGGCAAGTTGGATGAAAGAGCTAAAGCAGATCAAACTCTTGCTTTAAGCGAGGAACTTGGCATAGAGATCATGGATAAATGATCACATAAGTGATAAGTTTTTCTTGCCTTCATTTTTTACCACCCCCAACGATAAATGGTGAAGGCATTTTGTCCCCCTCGGGGGATTTTTTTTATTTTTTATAGGGGAAAAAGAGGTTATATTAATGGAAAAAAATCACCTTTTTTCATTAATTTTATAAACAAAACCTAGTTTTCTGTGCTTATGTTGTATTTAATTGGTATTGGATTAAATAATGAGAAAGATATTAGCTTGAATGGTTTAGAAGCTGTTAAGAAAGCAGATGTTGTTTATTTAGAGAATTATACTTCTAAATTGAGTTGTTCTGTTGAAGATTTAGAGAAATTATATGGAAAAAAGATAATTTTGGCTGATAGAGAATTGGTTGAACAGAAAGCAGAGCAAACAATATTGAAAGATGCTAAGACTAAGAATGTTGCTTTTTTAGTAATTGGTGATGTTTTTGGGGCAACAACTCATGTTGATATGATGTTAAGGGCAAAGAAAGCAGGAATTAATGTAAAAATTATCCATAATTCATCCATACTAACAGCTGTCGGTGTTGTTGGATTTGAGCTTTACAAATACGGAAAGACAACTTCAATACCTTTTGAAAATAAAGATGTTAAAGCCC
>JAHWIG010000011.1 GCA_019322735.1 Candidatus Woesearchaeota archaeon
AGGGCCAAACAATAACTATCAAATTCCTTGATATCTCCTTCAAAACTCTTAAGTTTAAACGGAAATGCTCTTTTTCCATTATAGACTACAGGTTTTAATCTTTTTTTAGGATATGTTCCACTATTGGTTTTCCACCCACTTCAAGTAATGGTTTTGGAGTATCCGATGTCAATGGGTACAGCCTAGTTGCATATCCTGCTGCTAAAATTAATGCTTTCATGTATTATCCACCCACCATAGTAAGAAAACCACTATTTCATTTAAAAACTTTATCTTTTTTCTCCTCTAAAACCAAAACCTTTTTAAACCATTAAAAACTCGCTATTTATGGACGGTCATAGCTGCCTGGTTCACCTGTTCCCATTTCGAACACAGAAGTTAAGCAGGCACACGTTCTGAGGTGTACTGTACTTTGTACGGGAAACTCAGAAAGCTGTCCACTTTTTTTAATTCTCTTAAAAAACATAGAGACGAATTTTTTAGTCTTTTTGCTTTTATATTTCTATCACAATCTTGCTTTCTTTCTCATTAATCTCTTTAATAATTTTATGGCCTTTTAATTTCTCCTTAATCTCTTTCCAACTATATTTCTTTCTTGCAAGATTAATCTGTTTTAGAACATCTTCAATTAATTGATATTTATTATACATCAATTCTCCAATCTTAGTATTTTCCTCAATCTCTTTTGCCAATTTTTTAACACTTTTCTCCTGCTTTTCTACCATTATATCTATTTTAGTCTTTACATCAACATATTCCCGGAAATTTAAAGAATCTAGGGCCAAACAATAACTATCAAATTCCTTGATATCTCCTTCAAAACTCTTAAGTTTAAACGGAAATGCTCTTTTTCCATTATAGACTACAGGTTTTAATCTTTTTTTCAATAAAGATTTGAAAGAATCAAATAATGTTTTGATTTCTTTTGCCATTACTTCTTTATCTTTTTCAACAATTCCAAAACAAACTTCTTCTGCATATATTCCCCCAAGACCGAAATCAACAGCTAAAGTTTTAACAATACTATCTTTATTACTGCCTTCAATAATCTTTTTGAAATTTTCAAATAAAATCTTAGAGATATCTTCCCTTGTAGGGGGAAATTCATATTTCAATCCTTTCCTTATACTCCTACTGCTCCAATCTTGGCCTTCCAATGGAGAGATAATTGTATAATCTTCTTTACAAAGAATAATATTTCCCCTACTGAATAATTCAATTACTAATACATATTTTTCTTTTTTCTCAAAAAAAATCTCAATTATTCTCTCATATCCTTTTTGTCTTATCCCCCTAATTCTGGCATTATTCAGATATTTCCTTAAGAACGCACAATAACCCATTGGTTTACCCGGGGCTTTTATTCCTCCTTCAGTTAAGTAGAACAAACCAGGTAAAATAATCTTTAATACTTTCTTACCCTGATTAGTCACATAAAACCTAAAGAAGAACTTTTTTTTGTTAATTTGATGGATTTTATCTACCCTACCACCCACCAATAATTGTAACTCTTTAACAATATATTTCAGATCCAAAGAACTTAATTCTGGTTTCATAGTGCAAAATACAAGAAATAAGTATATAAAATTATGCTAAATCAATAAGAATCTTAGCTATCTTATCAGAATCATGCCTCAATAGATTCCTCTTATTCCACAGCACTTCAATCTCTTTAATATCCTCAACAATATCTGCCTTTATCTTCTTAGCCTTAAATTTATCCATCTCATTGTCATCTATCTTTACAATAGGGGAATGTTCTTTTTCATAAACCCTTAACAGATCTTTTGGAGGAATCTTAGTATTCAAAATAATATAATCCAGAACATCATTCCCAAGATAATTAACAATTTCTTTGACATGATCAGAAGCAGTAAAACCATATGTTTGGCTTGGTTGAACCATAATATTGCATACATAAACTTTCTTGGCTTTACTCTTAACAACAGCATTCTTTATGCCAGTAATCAGTAGATTTGAGATTACACTTGTAAATAATCCACCAGGACCAAGAACAATAATATCTGCATCCAATATGGCATCAACAGCCTCTTTACAAACCTTAACTTTCTTACTTAAAAAAACCCGTTTTATTTTGGGCCTTAAATGTACTTTATCATTATGCCTATCAATAATATTATCCTCTTCCTCAATAATATTTCCATCCATAAATTCTGCATTTATATGTACGTTTTCATGAGAACTAGGTAATACCTTACCTTTTATATTAAGTATTTTTCCAACTTCATGGATTGCTTTCTCAAAGCTTCCAGTAACCTTAGTCAATGCAGTTATTAAAAGATTACCAAAAGAATGGCCTTCTAAACTCCCATTGGAAAACCTATACTGAAACATATCTGCCATTAGTTTTTCTGCATCCGACAATGCAACCAAACAATTCCTGATATCTCCTGGTGGAGCAATATCAAAATCCTTTCTCAGCATTCCAGAGCTTCTTCCAGAATCAGTAACAGCAACGACGGCCGTCAAATTCTTTGTGTATTTCTTTAATCCTTCCAATAGAGAAGGCAACCCAGTACCCCCACCTAACACAACTATCTTTGGCTCTTTCATCCTAATTAATTTATGCAGAACATCATGTAATTCCTCAATTTTTTGTATCCTAAAATCAGGGGTCTCCAATCCCTTTACAGGAACTAATGTACTATACATACCATGCATCATCTGGACAGTTATCATTCCCAACATATTTCCAATTCTTATTTCTGAAAAGATTCTATCACCGACTATAATTATCTCATTTGGATTTAATTTAAAATTTCTTGCAGCTGCCAAAAACCTATCTTCTTTAGATAATTTCTCACTTAAGTCATCAATTAATATTAAATCAAAACTATTTTTTAAACCGAGAATATCTATCTTTTTCTCTTGCCTCTCTCTTATCCCACTAGTAACTAAGATAATCTTATAATTCTCCCTTAGGTTACTTAATGTTTCTTTAACATTTGGAAATAAATTAATTTCTTCAATTTCTTCAGAACTATTATATTCATTTATTCCTGCATTCACTATTTTCTCCTTATGATCCCCATAAAATTCTGCGACTTGGTCAAAAACATTTATCTTTGGCCCTTTTTTATCAATCAAATAATTTATTTTATTATAAGCATCTTTCTCAGAACACTTTAGACCAACTTTAACCATCGCTTTTGCAGCCCTTTTTCTAGCAGAATCAACTAATGTGTTTGTACAATCAAATAATGTATCGTCCAAATCAAATATAATTGCTTTTATTTTCATTTTTTATTTTTTTCTTAAAAAATGAAAACTTGAGTACGGAGTCTCCTTGTTTTCATTTTGCAAACGTTTTTATGAGCAAAAATTTAAGAGATTACTTTTAATGTTTTTCACTCAACAGTAACTGATTTTGCCAAATTCCTTGGTTTATCAATATCACACCCTCTTAAATCTGCAATATAATACGCCAATAACTGTAATGGAACGACAGTCAAAAAAGGTAAGATGAAATCATCTGCTTTTGGAACATAAAGAACATGATCCACCTTATTCTTAATTACTTTGTCTCCCTCATTAGCAATTGCAATAATCTTCCCCTTTCTTGATTTCACTTCCTCGATATTTGCCACTATCTTTTCATAAGTTTTATCCTTTACTGCAATAAATACAACGGGCATATCTTTATCAATCAAGGCAATTGGCCCATGTTTCATCTCTGCAGCAGGATATCCTTCAGCATGAACATAAGATACTTCTTTCAATTTCAATGCACCTTCTAAAGCAATAGGAAAATTCAATCCCCTTCCAAGATATAATGCATTTCTATCTCTAAAATATGACTTAGCAATATCTTTCACATCCTCTGCTTTATTCAAAATATGTTCTATCTGTTTTGGAACCCCTTTCAATAATCTAATTTTCTCTTCAATTTCATTTTTTGTCAATTTATTATTATATCCTGCTAAGAATAATGAAAATAAATACAGAACACTTAGTTGTGTTGTAAATGCCTTTGTTGATGCAACACCAATCTCTGGCCCTGCCCTTGTATACACCACCAAATCAGACAGTCTAGTCAATGTGCTTCCAAAAACATTGCAGATGGAAAATATGAATGCCTTTTTTTTCTTTGCTTCTTTTACTGCTGCATTGGTATCTGCCGTCTCTCCACTCTGACTAATCGCAATAACCAAAGTATCTTTATCAATTACAGGGTCCCTATATCTAAATTCAGACGCATATTCAACTTCAACAGGAATATGTAAAAATTTCTCAATTATATATTCTCCAACTAATCCAGCATGCCAACTTGTTCCACATGCAACAATTATTATCCTATTAAGTTTAGAAATAATTTTTTCTGGTATATTGAAACTTAATCCACCCCCAATTAATTCATTGATGGTCTTTTCTATTGCTTTCGGTTGCTCATATATCTCTTTTAACATAAAATGAGGAAACTCCCCTTTATCTGATTCATTAAAGTCTATATTAACCTTTATTGGTTTCTTATTTACTTTCTTATTGGTCTTAAAATTAACAATTTCAAGATCAGAATTAAAAATAGCGGCCTCATTATCTTCCATAAAAACAACTTCATTTGTATGCTTTAATAATGCTAAAAGATCTGATGCCAAGAAAAACTCTCCATTTTTTATTCCTAAAACCAAAGGGGATCCTTTTCTTACTGCAATAATTTTTTTCTCCTTGTTATTGACAACCATCAATGCAAAACTCCCTTCTAAGTCTCTTGCGGCCATTAAAACAGAATCCCTATAATTATTATTTTTCAAATATTCCTCAATAAGGTGAGCAATGACTTCAGTATCAGTTTCTGATTTAAAATTATGACCTTTTAATTTACTTTTAATCTCTTCATGATTTTCAATAATTCCATTATGAACAACTGCTATCTTCTTATCACAACTTAAATGTGGGTGGGCATTTTTATATGAAGGCTCTCCATGGGTGCTCCACCTGGTATGCCCTATAGAAACCCGGCTATCGTTTCCTTCAAAATTAATCCACGTACCAATCTTTCCTACTTTTTTTACAACAGATATCCCTTCATCAGTCAAAGATGCAATGCCCCAAGAATCATAACCCCTATATTCTAAGTCTTTAAGGCCTGTAAATACTATCGAAAAAGAATCCCCTGTTCCTTTATAACCAAAAATGCCGCACATCTTATCTCTTGTTTTTCAGAAATTGTTCTATTTTAGGTATATCATCTAAATTTCCAAGATCCAGCCAATAATCTTTCAGAGTTACAACCTTAACTTTTCCCTGTTCCGCCAATAGAGAAATAGCATCAGTTAACTCATATTCTCCCCTTTTAGATTTCTTAATATTATCCAGCGCATCAAATATCTCGCTTGTAAATTTATACAGACCAACATTAATCAAATTACCGACAAAACTCTTTGGCTTTTCAACAATCTTTTTTAATAATCCTTTTTTTTCAATCAAAACACCATATTTTCCAGGCATTGGATGCTCCATTCCAGAAATATAGCAAAACTTATTGGTCCCCTTAATCGCACTTAAATCTCTCACAGACCAAAGATTATCCCCGCATATAACCACAAAATTATTATCCTTAACAAAACCCTTAACCTGTTTAAGTGCGTGTCCTGTGCCCAACCTTT
This sequence comes from Candidatus Woesearchaeota archaeon, assembly GCA_019322735.1. Classification (GTDB taxonomy): domain Archaea; phylum Nanobdellota; class Nanobdellia; order Woesearchaeales; family BS150m-G63; genus BS150m-G63. The sequence continues at coordinate 5,628 of JAHWIG010000011.1, forward strand.
TCTTTTGAGAAATCAATTTTGCCTTAAAACCAAACTCATTCAGAAACTCTTTAATATTTTCTTTTTTATAACCAACAATTATGGCAATATCATCATAGCCAGCTTTCAAAACATTTTTCATAACATAATATAGAAAAGGCTTTTCATTAATATTGATTAATACCTTTGGTACATACCTAGTTAAAGGCATCATTCTAATACCCTTCCCTGCAGCCATTATCACTATCTTCTTAACCATGAGAAATAAGAAAACAATTTGCTTTAAATAGTTAATTAACAATAAAATTATAATAAAAAAATAAATATTGGAGAAAACTGGATATAATAAAGAAATAAGCCTTAAAAAAACCCCTTTAAGAAAATTAAGAAGAATTAGATAAAAAGACACATATCAAAAGGTAAACAGAGAAAGAACAAGTATGTGAATTATATAAAACTATAAGAATATTATAAAAAAGTTTATAATAAAAAGCAAAACTTATAAATCCTGAATTATCCACAATAAAAATGCAAAAGAACTACATAGTAAAGGAAAAAGATAATCGATTAGTTTATGACTCTGCATTTATATTCCAAAATCCATCAGCCATTGGCCTAATAGACCATCCAATAAGAATAAAACTGCTTGAACTTCTTTCCAAAGAACCCATGTATCCAGCTCAATTAGCAAGGAAACTAAAGATGCATGAACAAAAAATATACTATCACATAAAGCAGCTTCTCAACTCTGGAATCCTTGAGATGGTGGAAAAAAAAGAGATTAGGGGCACAGTTGCAAAGAAATACAAACCAAAGGAGATGAACTTTGTCATATCATTAAGTAATGACTGGAAAGATATTGATAACCTCCTCAAAGAAGAGCAAGATAAAGAACTAAATCAATTCCTCAACCCATTCATAAAAAATAATAAGATAAACTGTAATATAGTAGTTGGCAGTCCAGATCCGCATGGACCTGAAAAAGCCAGAGCAAGGGATGGCCATTATGCAATTGATCTCGCACTATTCCTCGGCAATTATGGAACATTATCAAAGAAATTCAGCACAATTCTGGATGTTGACATTGCAACAAAAAAGAAGAACAATCTAATTCTGGTTGGTGGGCCAGTAACAAATTTGATAGTTTCAAAGGTAAATGACATGTTACCAATAAAATTCAGCGAAAAAAAACCATATGGAATTATTTCAGAAAGAACAGGAAAAAACTATACAGATGAATCTTGCGGATTCATAGCACGCATACCAAATCCATATAATCCTGAAAACAATATTCTTGTTCTGGCTGGAATCCGTTACCTAGGAACAAAATCAGCAGTAATAGCATTAACAAGGCATCATAAATTAATAACCCAACACTTTTCTAATCAAAAAACATTTGGTTGTATTGTCCAGGGATTTGATCTTGATGGGGACGGAAAGATAGACAGCGTAGAACTTCTTGAGTAATACGGCTGTGGTCTAGTGGTATGACTCGACCCTCCCAAGGTCGCGACCCGGGTTCAAATCCCGGCAGCCGTATAAAAAGTTTTAAATATTAGTTATCCCTTAACATCTCAATACTCAAAGGGGGAACAAAAAATGTTAAAGATGAAAAAAATATCTGAAGCTTATGATATGAAAGTATTCACTGATACTGGGGATTATTTTGGGGATATTGAAGAAAGCATATTAACACATAACAAAGTTTTTGGGTGGAGAGTTAAAGCAACAAGGAACTCTTTTCTGAACAAAGTATTAGGATCTGCAAAAGGAGTGATTGTTCCGCATCAATTAGTTAAATCAATTGGTGACATAATGATTATTAGTAAAGCTGCTGTTCCTTCACAGACTTCTGACGAAGAGGAATCAGGGTAATTTTTTCTTTTTTATTAAACATAATTTTTTAATTTATGCTTAGAAATACTTACAATGTAAGTAAATAGTGCTTTTCTTAAATACAAAGATTATTTAATAGGAAAACAATTAGCAGCATTATGAGGTACAAAAATATCAAGATTATAGGCACATCACATATTGCAAAACAAAGCATAAAGGAAGTAAAAGACCAGATAGAAAAAGATACTCCGGAGATAATTGCATTAGAACTAGACAAAAAAAGACTCTATGCCTTATTTCATAAAGGAAAAAAATCAATAACATTCTCAGATATAAAAAAAGTTGGAGTAAATGGTTTCATCTTTAGCATAATTGGTGCATGGGCAGAAAAACAACTAGGAAAATTAGTTGGAGTAAAACCAGGATCAGAGATGCTTACTGCAGCAAAACTTGCCAAAAAGAAGAATATCCCTATTGCCCTTATCGATCAAGATATAGAAATTACATTAAAACGCCTTTCTCAAGAAATTACTTGGAAAGAAAAATTAAATTTCTTAATAGATATCATAAAGGCAGCAATCTTCAGGAAAAAAGAAGTTAATTTTGATCTTACAAAGGTTCCAGAAGAAAAAATCATAAAACAACTCATCACAAAAGTAAAAAAGCGCTATCCCTCCATTCATAAAGTGCTAATAACAGAAAGGAACAAGATTATATCAAAGAATCTATTTAATTTGATGCAAAACAAAAAAAGAATTCTTGCAATTATCGGGGCAGGGCATGAGAGAGATGTCTTAGATTTAATAAAAGATAGAGAAGCCATAACCTATTCATTTACAATCAAGAATAAATAACAAAATACTTAAATATCTTCAACAATTTAAATAAAAAGATGGGTTTCCGCGACTTCAAAGACAAGGTAGACCGCTACTTTGGTTTTGATAGAGAAGAGGTGAAGGGCATAATAATTGCCACTCTAATTTTTGCATTCATTATTTCTTACAAGGAATGGGGTTATGGTCAAGCATTTGAATTTGGTGTGGGATTAAAAAATTTCGTAAATGCTGCCATCCTTTCTTTATTAGCAATTTTAGTTCATGAAGCTGGCCATAAATTATCCGGAGTTTATGCAGGGTTTAAAGTTCAAACAAAGATATGGTGGTATGGTATGGGTATTGCTTTAATTGTCTGCTTCTTATCACGTGGAAATATATGGTTCTTAGCATTAAGCGGAATAACACTTCATCATTTAGCAATACAACGATTAGGTAAATTTAGGTATGGTGAAAGGCCTGTAGAATTAAGCATGATTGCTCTTGCAGGACCATTAGCAAACATCCTTCTTGCAACTTTACTTAAGACCACAATATTATGGTTTCCTTCTTTACCCATAAATGCAGCATTAGTCCATAAAGCATTCATAATAAATTGGGCAATGGCAATATCTAATTTACTTCCAATCCCCCCACTTGATGGCATCCACATTTTCTTCCAATCAAGATTATTCTACATAAGCATATTTGGGTTTATGGCAGGGTATGGGGCATTAATCTATTTTGGAATATATTCATGGATCTGGGCGCTTGTTATAGCAGGAATTGCCTGGATATCATTTTATATAAATTTTGAAAGGGGTGCAATGTAATGATAAAATCAAAAATAATGAAATCAAAGAAAGCTATTGCTTTTTCCAAAGACTGGGTAGAAATAGTGGCATTTATATTACTTATAATTGGATTTATAATGGCTTCAACTTCTGGAAGTGCATTCTTAACATATATCACAATATTTTTCTGCGGAATGATAGTCGGAAGATTTTGGTTCCAGAGAAAAAAGGATATTAAGATTCCCTATTTCATAATAATAGTTGGTTTCCTTTTTGGATACATCCTTGGAAGTTATTATGGAAACAAATGGATTACAATAATATTATTCCTTGTAGGTTCTTTATTCAGTTATTATTTACATGAAAAGGGATTTATCAAGTAAAATTATATAAATCAGTAGAACATGCTTGATACATGATTAAGAACTTTAAGCCGAGGCTCTATCAAGAAACCATATTAGCAACAGCATCATTAAAAAATACATTAGTTGTACTTCCAACTGGACTTGGAAAAACAAACATATTTATTATGTTGGCTGCACAACGATTAAAACAATACCCAAAATCAAAGATTCTTTTAGTAGGCCCAACTAAACCATTAATTGACCAATACTCTTTAGCATTTGGAAAATTCTTTGACCTCGATGAAAAAGATATGGCAATATTCACAGGGGCAATAGCACCAGAAGAAAGAAAGAAGGTGTGGGAAAAATCTAAGATAATATTCAGCACACCACAAAGTATTGAAAATGACATTATATCTAAAAGGATAAGTCTTGAAAATGTTAGTCTTCTCGGTATAGATGAAGCCCATCGAGCAGTAAGCAATTATTCATATGTTTGGGTTGCAAAACAATACAACACCCAGGCAAAATTCCCATTGATTATAGGCCTTACAGCATCTCCTGGATCAGAGATGGAAAAGATAACAGAAGTCTGTAAAAATCTTTTCATAGAAGAGATAGAAGTCAGGACAGAAACTGATCCAGATGTATCTCCTTATGTCCAGGAAACCGAGATCAATTGGGTAGAAGTTGAGCTTACAAAAGAACTGAAACAGATAAAGAGATTACTAGAAGAGATATCAAAAGAACGGCTACAAAAACTAAAAAACTGGGGTATACTACAAAAGAATCTTAGATACATAAACAAAATGGATTTGCTTTTAATGCAAACAGATTTACATAAACAAGCAACACAAGAAAGAAATAACTTCACATTATGGCACTCAATCTCATTGGTTGCAGAGATAATAAAAATACAACATGCTTTAGAACTCCTTGAAACTCAAGGTATATCCCAGTTATCTCTTTATCTAAAAAAACTAAAATCACAATCAATAACAACAAAGATCAAAGCAGTTAAAAATCTAGTTATTGATGTAAATTTCAAATCCGCATTCATCTTGACTGAAAGATTGATCAATCAAAAGATAGAACACCCAAAACTAAAAAAGCTTTCAGAAATAACTGCTGAAGAACTTAGTACAGGTAAAAAAATCCTTATTTTCACCCAATATAGACATTCTGCTTCAAAAATAGCTGAAGAATTAAATAAAATAAAATCTGCAAAAGCAAATATCTTTGTTGGTCAATTAAAAAAAGAGAATACTGGCCTTAGCCAAAAAGAACAGAAACAGATTCTTGATGATTTCAGGGCAGATAAATTCAATATCCTTGTTGCAACATCAATTGCAGAAGAAGGTCTTGACATACCAAAAGTTGATTTGGTTATTTTCTATGAACCAATTCCCAGTGCTATCCGCCATATTCAAAGAAGCGGAAGAACAGGGAGGCATAAAAAAGGGAAAGTGATTATTCTATTGACAAAAGATACAAGAGATATTGCATTCAGATGGAGTGCACATCATAAACAAAAAAAGATGTATAACATAATTAATAAATTAAAAGATAAAATAAATTCTCCATTATTAAGAAGAGAACAATCGACAATTAAAGAGTTCATTCCAAAATCAGATGTCTTGGTATTCGCAGATCACAGAGAGAGAAACTCAGCCATTACAAAAATCCTTATAGAAAAAGGCATAGAAATAAAGCTTGACCAATTAAAAACTGCAGATTATCTATGCAGCAGCAGAGTTGCAATAGAACTGAAATCAATCCCAGATTTTGTAAATTCAATCATTGATGGTAGATTATTAGAACAATTAAAACAGTTAAAGGAAAACTTTGATATTCCCATAATAATCCTTCAAGGAGAGGAAGACATCTACTCAGTAAGAAAAGTGCATCCTGCTGCAATACAGGGCATGCTTGCAACAATAGCAGTAAGCTATAATATTCCCCTATTACAGACAAAAGATGAAAAAGAAACCGCATCCCTCATTTATACTATAGCGAGACGTGAACAGGAAACAAATAAAGGTGCTTTCACACCACACAGCAATAAGAAGGCCTTCAGCTTAAAAGAACAACAGGAATACATAGTTAGCTCCCTTCCAGATATTGGGATGACTTTAGCTAAACCACTATTAAAGAAATTCAAAACAATAAAAAACCTAGTTAATGCAAAAGCATCAAAACTTACAGAAGTTGAAAAGATAGGCAAAATAAAAGCAAAAAAGATAAGAGATGTTCTTGATACAGAATATGAGGATTAATCCATTTCTTTTAGCCTTTTAACTCTTTCTTCAAAAGGTGGATGTGTGCTCATTAACTTTGCAATTCCACCTACTTTAAATGGATTCATAATAAATAAAGAAGAAGTTGCTTGATTTCCCAACTTTAATGGGTGCACTTTAACATCTCTATGTAATTTCTCTAATGCACTCCTTAAACCACTAGTATCCTTCAATAATTTAGCACTGCTTGCATCTGCTAAATACTCACGACTTCTTGAAATAGCTAATTGTAATATCATAGCCATAATAGGAGTAATAATCGCTAACACTAATAATTGAATCATATTTCCCCCACCCCTATCTCTTCCAAACCCACCAAACATTGCCCCCCATCTTGCCATTATTGCAATATAACTTATCACACCAGCAATAGTTGCGGCAATTGTAGATATCAATATATCTCTATTCTTGACATGACTAATCTCATGACCGATAACACCTCTTAATTCATTCTCGTTCAATAATTTCAATATTCCATTTGTGCAAGCAATAGCTGCATGTTCAGGATTTCTTCCAGTTGCAAATGCATTGCTTGCATCTGAAGGTATTATATACACCTTAGGCATAGGCATCTTTGCCTTATGGCATACTTCCTTTACAATATTCCAAAGTTTTGGATTATCTTTTTTAGTTACTGGTTGAGCCTTATACATCTTTAATACAATCTTGTCAGAAAACCAATAACTCCCTACATTCATTACTAATGCAAAAACTAATCCAATTATTAATCCTGATCGGCCCCAAAAGCTTCCAATCCCTAATAATAATGCAGTCAAAAGACTAAGTAATATTGCAGTCTTGAATTGATTCATAAAACTCATATGCAAGAAAAAGCCAATCTAATATAAAAAACTAACTGAAAATAGATAAATCTAGTTTAATTAATTAAAATAAAAAAATTAAGAATTAATATAATCTTATTAGGTTAATTATTTTTCAGAATCTTCTTTGGATTCTTCAGATTTTTCTTCAGATGATTCTTCAGATGATTCTTCAGATTTTTCTTCAGATTTTTCTTCAGATTTTTCTTCAGATGTTTCTTCAGATGTTTCTTCAGATGTTTCTTCAGATGTTTCTTCAGATGTTTCTTCAGCAGGTGCTTCAGCAGAATCTCCTTTTGAAACATTAACTGCTTTTGGACCCCTGTCTCCTTCTTCTACATCAAATGTAACAGAATCATTATCTTGTAATCTCACTCCTTCTTTAAGGCCTTCTTGATGTACAAAATATTCTTTTCCATCCTCTGCAGAAATGAATCCAAATCCCTTCATATTATTAAAAAATTTTACTGTTCCTTTCATTGTATTTTACAACTCCATTAATTTATAAAAATATACCAACCCGGTCATTTATAAAGTTAACTATTTTTATGGTTCTTTACAACACTTTCTACAAAATATTAATATAAAAAACGTTTATAAAAAACTAACTATATTATACACCAACAAAAAAGATATATATTATCAAAATAATCCAATCAAGATGATAAGTATAGGGGATACTTTACTCCATTATAAAAGGCCAGAGATACAGAAAGAGATAGTTGCATGTTCAAAAGATAGAGAGATAGCTACAAGATTTAGGGAAGGGTTTGGAGAACGCCCAGATACATTAACTTATCCTCAAGACATCCTAGAACTAACAAAAGCGGGTGCAACTTCCTTCCACATGTCAGAAGAACGCTGGTCAAATGTATCTAGGTTGAGCCCAAAACTAAAAAAGAAAGATCTTGATGATTTAAGGATTGGCTGGGATCTTATATTAGATATAGACTGCAAATTTCTCGAATATAGCAAGATAGCTGCAGATTTATTGATAAAGGCATTGCAATACCAAGGCATTAATTCTGTTTCTTGTAAGTTCTCAGGGGGAACTGGATTTCACATATCAGTTCCATTTGAAGCATTTCCAGAAAAAGTGCACCAAAAAGAAACAAAAGATCTTTTTCCAGAAGGTACAAGAAGGATTGCAGTATACCTCAAGGAAATGATAAAAACATCATTATCTAAAGAAATACTAAAAGTAAACGATATAGACACAATAATAAAAAAAACAGGCAAGAAATTTAAAGACCTTGTAAAGGATAATCAATTTGACCCCTTTACAGTTCTAGATATTGATACCATCTTAATCTCCAGCAGACACCTCATAAGGATGCCATACTGTTTTAATGAAAAGACTGGGCTGATAAGCATTCCAGTAGACCCAAAAAAGGTTCTTGATTTTAATCTTGATGATGCAAAATCAAAAAATGTGGTTGTATCAAAATTTAAATTTCTTGATGCATCAAATGCAAAATCCAATGAGGCAAAAAAACTGATTGTGCAGGCATTTGATTTTGAGATAAAAAAAGAAGAACCGGCAAAAGGAGAAAGAAAATTTGAAGAAATAACAACAAAAGTTCCTGAGGAATTCTTTCCACCTTGTATAAAAAAAGGATTGGAAGGTCTAGAAGATGGGAGAAAGAGATTTGTATTTATAATGGTAAATTTTCTGAGGTGTGTTGGTTGGCATTATGAAGATATAGAAACATTGCTTAAAGAATGGAACAAAAAAAATAGAGAAGAATTAAGGGAAATTTACATTGTGTCTCAAATAAGATACCATAAAAGCCAAAAAAAACGTATACCACCACCAAACTGCGGAAATGATCAATACTATAAATCAATAGGCATTTATACGCTAGAATGTAATAGAATGAAAAATCCAGTCAGCTATACGTTAAGGAAACTTGCATACTTAAACAAAAGAAAACCAAGAAAAAAGAAACAATAAATTTATTATACTTGTTCTTTTTCCAAAACTAAAATGTCAGAATTAATCATCTGCGAAAAACCAAGTGCAGCATTAAAAATTGCAGAGGCATTAGCAGATAAAACTCCAAAAAAAGAGACTTACAAAAAAAAGGTTCCTTTCTACAGACTAACCCATAATAAAAAAGAAATAATAGTTGCTCCAGCCGTAGGACATTTATATTCTGTTGATGAAAAAGAAAAGAAAGGGTGGGTATATCCTGTATTTGAGATGCATTGGATAGAATCTTCTAAACTAAATAAGGCCCAAAGTTATTCTAGAGATTATTTACTTAATATTAAAAAACTAGCAAAAGAAGCTGATGAGATTACAGTAGCATGTGATTATGATATTGAAGGAGAAGTTATTGGATTAAATATAGTAAGATTTGCAACTAAAAGAAAAGATGCAAACCGAATGAAATTCTCGACATTAACAAAACCAGACCTTGTCAGAGCATATGAACATAAATCATCACATTTAGATTGGGGGCAAGCAAATGCTGGAGAAACACGACATTTCTTAGATTGGATGTATGGTATAAATTTAAGCAGAGCACTAACTGCATCAATAAAAGCAACTGGTGCATTTAAATTATTAAGTATAGGTAGAGTCCAAGGACCTGCATTAAAGATGATAGTAGAAAAAGAAAAAGAGATTCTTGCTTTCAAATCAAAACCTTTTTGGCAGATAGAATTAAAGGGCAATGTGAAAGATGGAGAATTGGATGCATGGCATATTGAAGATAAATTTTGGGAAAAAGAAAAAGCCGATAATATTATTAAAAAAACAAAAGGAAAAAGTACATCAATAAATGATGTAAAAAAGAAAAGTTCAAATCAATCCCCCCCAACACCTTTTGATTTAACAACACTCCAAATAGAAGCTCATAGATGCTTAAGATTATCACCTAAAAGAACACTTAGTCTAGCACAAGAACTATACACCTCAAGTTTCATCTCATATCCACGAACTTCTTCTCAAAAACTACCAAAAGAAATAGGATACAAAGAAATTATAGCAGACTTATCCAAACAAAAAACTTATTCCTTATTATGTAATAAATTACTAGAAAAAAAATTAACACCAAATGAAGGTAAAAAAACAGATCCTGCACACCCATCCATATACCCTACAGGAATTATACCAAAAGAAATAGATTCTGATGTAAAAAAATTATATGATTTAATAGTAAAAAGATTCCTTGCAACATTTGCTCAAATAGCAAAAAGGGAATCAACAACAGCAAAAATAGAATGTAATGGTGAGATATTTGTAGCAAAAGGGACAATAACCACTGACCCAGGCTGGCATGAATTCTACCAACCATATGTTAAACAAAATGAAATACAATTGCCTTCAATCAAACAAGGAGAAACTGTTAATGTAAAAAAAATAGAACTACATGCAAAAGAAACCCAACCACCAAAAAGGTACACACCTGCCTCAATCATTAAAGAATTAGAAAAAAGAAATCTTGGAACTAAATCTACTAGGGCAGACATCTTGGATAAATTATTCCAAAGAAATTACATAGATGGAAAATCAATTGAAACTACTTCATTAGGTATGGCGATGATAGATACTTTAGAAAAATATTCTCCAAAGATAATTGATGACGATTTAACCGCCTATTTTGAAGTTGAAATGGACAATATTCGTCACAAAAAAAAGAATAAAGATATGGTTATAGAGGAGGCAAAAAAAGTCCTAACAAAAATACTAAATCAATTCAAAAAGAAAGAAAAAGATATTGGCAAGGGATTAATCAAAGCTACAAGAGAAATGCAAACTAAAGAAAACATGATAGGGGATTGTATGAATTGTAAGAAAGAAAAACTCATGATAAGACGGGGAAAATTTGGAAAATTTATTGCTTGTGATGGGTATCCTGATTGTAAAACAACTTTCGCTTTACCATCAAATGCGTTAATCAAAACTTCAAAAACTATTTGTAAAGAATGTCAATATCCCTCTGTAATTGTTATAAAAAAAAGGAAAAGGCCTCAAGAACTATGCATAAATCCAGAATGTCCATCTAAAACAAATGGTGCTGAAGAAGAAAAAGAAGAAAAAGAAGAAAGAATCTGCCCAAAATGTAAAAGTAAACTAATTCTAAGAAAAAGTTTCTATGGTCAGTTCTATGGTTGCTCAACTTATCCAAAATGCCGCCATATAAGCAAAATATAAGAAAAAATAAACATTTTATTGATTATTTACCGAAATCTTTTTAAATGGCTATTTTTTTCATTATCCAACGGGGTTTTACTCGTTAAATGATATTTAATAACGTTAAATATTTTATTGCATAACTAAGGCCTGAAAAAAAGCTTTTTTCAGTACACTCAACTTCTTGAAAAAAAGCTTTAAAAAAAGGTCTTATTTTGTCCATGAGCAATTCCTACAATAGAGGGGAAAATTTAGAAAAATGCCTAGTACACATAAACCAAGAAGTGGAAGTCTGCAGTTTTGGCCTAGATCTAGGGCTAAATCAAGTAAACCTAGAGTGCGGTCTTGGGCAAAACAAAATGAATCAAAACCATTAGCATTTATTGGTTATAAGGCAGGAATGGCACATGTTATGATAAAGGACAACAAACCAACATCCCCAACAAAAGGGGAAACAATTTTTATGCCAGTGACAATCATTGAATGCCCTGCCATCAAAATCACTTCTTCTCGCTTCTACAAAAACACAAATTCTGGTCAAAAACTTGTTTCTGAAATTCTTTCTGAAAAACTTGATAAATATTTAAAGAGAAAAATAAATATTCCAAAAAAACAGAAAGCAACCATTCCTTCTCCAGAAGATTATGATGAAGTAAGAATTCTAGTTAATACTCAACCAAATAAATTATCAACTGGCAAGAAAAAACCAGAATTAATGGAAATTTCACTTGGAGGAAAAAAAGAAGACCAACTCAAGTTCATAAAAGAACATGAAGGAAAAGACATAATCATTAATGATATTTTTGAAGAGAATGAATTAACAGATATTCATGCAGTAACTAAAGGAAAAGGGTTCCAAGGGCCAGTAAAGAGATTTGGAATCAGCTTAAGATCCCACAAATCAGAGAAAACTATAAGGGGTCCAGGTTCTCTTGGACCATGGAAAGGCCAAACACATATTATGTGGAAAGTTGCTCACGCAGGCCAAACAGGATATCACACAAGAACAGAGCACAATAAACAGATAATCAAGATATCAGATAATCCAGAAGAACTTAATCCAAAAGGAGGAATAAAACATTATGGTGTAATAAAAAATACTGCTATAATGATAAAGGGTTCAATACCTGGGGCAAAAAAAAGACTTATTGTCATAACCAAACCAATAAGACCGAAGAAAACACCAGAAAAAGAAAAATCTATAATAGAGCATATAATCCTAAAATGAAATTAAAAATAAGAACTCAAACTGGACAGAGCAAAAAGGAGCAAGAACTGCCTAAAC
>JAHWIG010000001.1 GCA_019322735.1 Candidatus Woesearchaeota archaeon
ATATCGGCTTTATATTATACCGCCCAGGAACAAACACCACTTTAGCAGAATTTGATACAAGTGAAGGAAACTACAACATAACAGATGGCTCAATCCATGAAAGAAATTATGATATTGAAATAAGTGCATTATCCCATACCATCTTCCTAATTAATGTTGAACTAAATGAAGAAATAGATGATATAATCGATTTATATGAAATAAGAAAAGATGATATGGAAATACCAGATTCTATTGATTTAATTGGACTTGCAATTAACTCAAGTATAACTAAACCAGTAAAAATCACAATAAATTATGAATCTGAGATGGGAAGAATAACTGAAGAAGATGATATAAGGATGTTCAGATGTAGTGATTGGGATTTCACAGCAAAGAATTGTCAATCAAGTTGGGCATTATTAGGAGATTACACAGTTTATGAAACATTAGATATAATCTCTGCAAGATCAGATAGTTTCTCAGCTTATGCTGCAGGAGAATATGATGAACCAACAACTGGGGAGGGTGAAGGAGAAGGTGGTGGAGGTGGTAGCGGTTCAGGAATTCCAAGAAGTTTACTAGAACAATTGACACAATCAATAATAAAAATACCTGGCCTAGAAACAGATACAAGAGAAATAAGAGAATCATTATCGCCAGGAGAAAGCAAATTGGTAACAATTAAGCTAAAGAATACACTAAACCAAGAACAAAAATTAAATTTAACATTATCAAGAAATTTGATGAAATTCATACAATTCAATCATGAAGTAACCCTAGAATCAAACAAAGAAGAAACAATTAATTTGAACATATTCATTCCAGAAGATACAATTTTAGATATATATACTGGAATGTTAAGAATCAACAACGGAGCAGAACTGACTATTCCAGTAATCCTTGACATAAAGAAAAAACCATTATTAGAACAACCAACACAATTACTTGAGATTAAAATAGAACCATTGAGAAGAAGTATTGGGCCAGGAGAAATCCTTGAATTCCAAGTAATCCTAAATAACTTCAACCCAGAAGTCTCATTTAATGTATCAATATTCTTTGAGTTGGTTAATCCAAAAACCAATAATATAATCATAAGGCGGGAAGAGGTATTGACATTACACAACATCCTCAACATAATGAGGAAGATACCAATACCTGCTGAATTAAGAAGGGGAGATTACATAATAAAGGCAACAACACATTATCAGAGCGGAAATCAACAGGCAACAACATTTGCAATAGCACATATAAGGGTAAGCAAGCCGTTCATGGAAATAATGGTCTTTGGCATATACCTATGGCAGATACTGGCAGGAATAATTGTAAGTGGACTTTTCATAACCGGGGGAGTAACCTACAGAAAGAGAGCAAGAGCCAGAAAGCGCTATAAATCACTGGTAAATTTCAAATACTTGCCTAAGAGAACAGACCGCTCAATAAATCTTGGCAGAATAGCAGAAACAAGAAAAGATGCCTACCTTGATATGGATCAGCTAAAGATGCACACACTGATAGCAGGAGCTACAGGATCAGGAAAGACAATTGCAGCACAGGTAATCGCAGAAGAAGCATTAAACAAAAATGCAGCTGTTATAGTATTTGATCCAACTGCTCAATGGTCTGGATTCCTAAGGAAATGCACAGATGAAGAGATGCTAAACCAATATTCAAAATACGGCATGAAAAAATCACAATCTAAATCATTCAAGGGAAATATCTACACAATAACAGATCCAAAAGAGATTATAAACATAAAAGAGATAATGAATCCTGGACAGATAACAATCTTCTCAATGCACAAATTACATACATCAAGCATTGATACAGTTGTTGCCTCAACAATACAGCAGATATTTGACGCAAACTTAGAAGAATCAAGACCATTAAAATTAATCCTGGTATATGATGAGGTACACAGATTATTGACCAAATTCGGTGGAACAGGGCAAGGTATATTGCAACTAGAAAGGGCATGCAGAGAATTCAGGAAATGGGGCATTGGTTTAGTATTAATCTCACAGATGCTTGGAGATTTCGTGGAGAATATACATGCAAACATTGCTACAGAGATTCAGATGAAGACAAAACATCTTGGAGATCTTGAGAGAATAAAGAAGAAAGGTGGAAAGAATATAATTAGCATATTAAATGAAGCAGCAATAGGTATTGGTATGCTAATAAACTCGCAGTACAATAGGGGTCTTCCTTACTTCATCTCATTCAGACCAATCCTTCATAATACAGCAAGATTATCTGACCAAGAACTGGAATTATACCACAATTACAACAAAGAGATAGATAATATCAAATACCAAATAGAACAATTGAAAGAATTAAAGCAGGATATCTTTGACATTGAATTAGAATTAAAACTAGCATTAGACAAGATGCAGCAAGGCAAATTTAAGATAACAGATATCTACATTGAATCATTAAAACCAAAACTGGCGATTTACTGGAAAAAACTGAAAAGAAAACCAAAAGAAAGAAAATATAAGATAATCAAAGAAGAAAACATCAAAAGAGGAATCATCACAGCAAAACAGCTACGCGAACACCACCTAAAGAAAGAAAAAGGTATGCACAAGACAATAGACAAATATATTGAGGGAGGATATACAACAGAGCAAATAAGAGCAAGTTTATTGCGGGCAAATTATCCAATAGCAGACGTATCAAGGATATTGTCAACAAAAAGAGATAAAATAACTACATACATAATAGTTGCATTAAAAAAGAAAATTCCCATAAAAGCGATAAAACAACAACTACTAAAAGCAGGATTTAACGAAAAAGTAATAAATGATAAAATAATTAAGACAAATAAGTAAGATGTTTTGGAAAAAAGAGGTGAAAAAGGAAAATCCAGACTTAGCTGAATCTCTATTGCCTTCTTTAGATAGATTCACAGCAAAGATAGACAAGATCAATGCAACAGTAGACTTCTTAATGGAAAGCAAAAAAGTAGATATAGAGAAATTCACCAGGATAAATGAAACAATAGGAGAGCTAAGGGGTGTAATAGCAGAAAGAGAAAAACAAGTTCAAGAGTTAGAAGCAGAAGCGACAAAAGCATCTGAACTTGTTAAAGCTGTCCAGCCAGAAAAGCTCCTTTTAAAAGTAGAAAAAGAGGATATAAAAATAGAAACAGTCAAGGCAAAGGTAGAAAATCAGGAAAAAATATCCAAAGAAATAATTAAAGATATAAAAGAGATAAATGTGCTAATAAAATCATTCAAAGGGACAGAGCAAGTAGTCAAATTAAATCAAGAGGTGAAAGAAGATATCATCATAGCAAAAAAAGTACTGGCAAATGTAGATATCAATGCTTCAAAAGTTGAGAAATTATTTGTAGACTTCAATAAAGAATACCTTGAACTAAAAAGTGTGAAAGGAGAGGCAGAAAAGATAAAAATCCTCTTTATAACTCTAAAAAAAGAACTAGATACAATAAAGATAAATATCTCTGGGCTTGGTAAAATACAGGACATAATGAACATGGAAAAGATAAAAATGCAACAGAAAAGTGATGTGGCAAGAATAATATCAGAAAAGGATGAATTGAAAAAAATGGTTGGAGAAGTTAAAGGGACATTAGAAGAATCAAGAAAAATTGAAAAAACCACAAAATCAAACAAAGAACGAATTGAGCGTCTGGCAAAAGAATCCCAGCAACGCCACATAATCTTCCAAGATTTATTTCTTCAATTCCAAAAAGAGTATGAAGAAATGAAGAAAAAAGAAACACAAAAAGAAATAGACTTAACAAATCTAAAAGAGTATATCAGAGAAAGCTTAATAAATAAAGTAAGAAAATCAGAGATACGAAGAGAACTATTAACGAGGGGTTGGCCACACGACGTTATTAAAGAGTATCTATAGAAGAATTTTTATACATAATAGATTTAATTGACAAAATGGGCATTTCAAAAAAACATAAGAATAGAGTAATACAGCATAAGATACCCCGGTCAAAATTAAGCTTTGGCCAGAAATCTGCTGACTTTCTTTCTCAATGGGGCGGTTCATGGCCATTCATTGGTACTTTAACATTATTATTGGTTACCTGGATGGGAATGAATACCTATCTTGTCATCTTTAAAAGCTGGGATCCCTATCCATTTATCCTATTAAACTTATTCTTATCCTGTTTAGCTACATTCCAAGCACCAGTAATCTTAATGAGCCAAAACAGATCTGCTGAAAGAGATAGAATAAGGGCAGAATATGATTATCTTATTAACAGAAAAGCAGAAAGAGAAATAGAAGACATCCAAAAAGACCTTGAAGAAATAAAAAAACTCATTATAAAAAAAGGGTAGAAACCTTTTTAAATCCACTAATTCTTTAGAAATCCAGCGGGAGGATAGCCAAGTGGTCTAAGGCGATCGGTTGCAAAATTGGTATTATGACTGCTTTTTAGTGGAATAATATATGTAGATACCGATTATTCGGGGGTTCAAATCCCTCTCCTCCCTCTTTATTTTATTTCTAGAACTAATTATTTTAAATGAAAAGATTATGGAAGTCCTTCAACCCACATATCTTCTGTAGAGTGGGATATAATAACTCCATCATAATCATTAATAGAATCCTGAATGGTATTGCCCTCACCTTCATTAAACCCATAAGTTAATATTTCATTAGTATAACTTCTTAATCTTACTTGTTCTATAATTCCAACAAATCCTTCTTCAATAGTATTTGTTGATGCACTGAGTGTTGAAGAACGACTTCCAATATAAATATCTTCATTATCAAAATCTATTGTACCTGCTATATTTGACCAAGTTTCCATATCTGTTTGTTGACTTTCCCAATCAGTAATAGTAAGAATCATATCATCTCCAGTATATTCCCATTTCACAAAATAAACTACATCATCTTGTATACTAAAAACAGAATCATACCATATTCCACGCCACCAAGAAAGTGTATTATCTGACCGTTTAATGGCTGTTTCAAAAGACCCTTCTGAATTCCAACTCCAAGAGGAAAGAGAAACTATTCGTGGGTAACCCATAGAAGTGGAGAAATTTCCTGTCTTTTTTATGAAATAAGTAAGTATAAACGGGTCTCCAGAGGGGTGCTGGATTTTATTAGATAGAACTGAATGCACCATATTGGATCCATCAAATAATAATGCAAAATTATTACTACAACTTCCATCATCTACTATCGCCAACTCATCATAATTTGAAGCGCCTTCATCAGTACATCCACAAGCTTCTGGAAAACTAGTACATAAAGTTGATATTTGAATAGAACTGGCCAAATTTTCTTGACAACTTGTTAATTCATTTTTAGTTGTTTGCCAGGCATCTGCACAATCGGTTAAATAACCATTGATTTCAGTTAATTCGGATGAACACACCGTTAACTCAGTATTAGTTTCTGACCAAGCATTTGCACAATCTGTTAAATAACCATTACAGGTTGTTAAATCATTATTACATGTTTCAAATTTAGAAAAACAATCCACATTTCTTTCATTTTTAAGAAGTGTAGCCTGTCCAGATAATTCACCCCCCCCTATTTTTACAATTCCAGAATTGAATAAAACAAATAAACCAACTATAGACACAATTGCAATAATTCCGTATGAAAACTCTTTTTCTATCTTAATCACCTTTTTTATTAATTTATTATTCTCACTTATAAATATCTTTCGTTTTAATAACATTTAAATATTCAAAAACTTCTTCAAGAATATATGATAAAGACATTCAACACATTAACAAAAAAAAAGGAAGATATAAAAAAGAAAAAACTAAATCTATTTGTTTGCGGCCCAACAGTTTATGATTATTCTCACATAGGTCATGCTAAAACATATACACAGTTTGATTTTATAGTAAAATATCTCAGATACAGGAAATATGATGTTTTCTACTTGCAAAATATAACAGATATAGATGACAAGATAATAAAGAGGGCAAAAGAACAAAAAACCACACCAAAATTACTAGCAAAGAAATTTGAAAACATATACTATGAAGATATGAAATCATTACATAACAATGCTGTAACCAAATATGCGAGAGCAACAGATTATATTCCTCAAATAATTTCTCAAATTAAAACGTTAATCAAAAAAGATTATGCATACAAACTAAAAGATGGATATTACTTCAATATAAAAAAATTCAAAGATTATGGAAAATTATCAGGAAGGACTGTTTTAGAAGCAGAAGACGCAGTAACAAGGATAGACAATAACATCAACAAGAAAAACAAAGGAGATTTCTGTCTATGGAGATTATCAAACAATAGACCATATTGGGAGACTGAACTTGGTAATGGAAGACCAGGATGGCATATTGAGGATACTGCAATAACAGAAAAACAATTTGGCCCACAGTATGACATACATGGGGGTGCATTAGATTTGATCTTTCCGCATCATGAAGCAGAAATAGCTCAAATGGAATCCTCATCAGGAAAAAAACCATTTGTCAAATACTGGCTACATACAGGATTCCTGAACATAAAAGGGAAAAAGATGGCAAAATCAGTAGGAAACTTCCTAACTATCAGACAAGCCTTAGAAAAATATGATTATAAAGTATTAAGATACTTATTTCTAAGCAATCATTACAAAACTCCATTAGATTTCACAGAAGATATGCTTGAACAAAGTAAAAACTCATTGGAAAGAATAAATGAACTTGCACTAAAATCAAAAGGAAAACCAAGAAGATTGAATCAAGGATATATAGATGGAACAAAAGCAGATTTCATTTCTCATTTAGATAATGATTTCAATACACCAAGAGCATTCTCAGTACTATTTGAGTTCATAAGGGAAGCAAACACTAAAGAAGCAGGAAATGAAGCTTTCATATTTCTCAAAGAAATAGACAAAATCTTTGACATTCTTACATTAACACAAGACAAAAATATAAGCAAAGAGATAAAAGAATTGATAAAAAAAAGAGAAAAAGCAAGAAAAGAAAAAAACTTTGATTTATCAGATAATATCAGATCAGATTTAAAGAAAAAAGGAATCATATTGGAAGATACAGAAAAAGGAGTCAGATGGAAAAAAGTTAATTAGTTGTATTCCAACTTATTTTTAGATTCATCCAATAAATCATAAGCCTTATTCTCAACTTTAAAAATAACCATTTTTTCCATCATTCCACCATAATCCATCTCTTTCAATATCTTAACATCTTCAGCAACTTCACCAAGATTCTTCTTACATCTAGTGATTAATATATCTGCTTCTTTAAATAAATCATCAAGTGATTTATTCTCTAATATGTTCATTTTCCCATTCATGATTAAATGGCTCAAATACGTTAAGAGAACCTGCACCATACTCCCAATTATTTATTTTTTTCTGAGTTGCAAGATCAAGATCCTGTATATATATAGTATCTCCTGGTAATGCAGAATCCATTGTAACCTCTTTAAAAGGTGCAAGTGATTTAATATCCTTATCTGTCTCTTTAGCAGAAATCAGATACTTAACTTCATCCAATGTCTTAACAAAATCACCCAAATTAGAATCATAAACACTAAATTCCTTTAAATCTCCTTTAATTAGATTCAATTTCTTGTCTTGAATTGCAAAACGAAAAATAGTTTCTTCAAGTCCTTCTTCATTATTCCAACCATAATGATCTTTTAATTTATTTACTTCATCAAATGCTTTTTGACTCACAAGATATTTAACAGGAGGCAAACCAGAAGGTTTAATCCTCTCACTAGGTTCATAATAAACCGATTGTTCTTCTTTTTCTGGAACATTTACAGTATATTCTGATCCAATTAAAAAATCATCAATATTCTTTGGACGAGCTAACGAACCATTTACTTCAGTTTTAACATCACCAAGAAGGTCATTTAATTGTCCTTGGATTTCTTCTCTTTCATCAAAAAAAGGTTTCCCTTTCCATCTCTTCTCCATAGTCTCCACCTCGGAAAATATTTAATAATATAAGGTGATATATATTTTATATATTAATCTTTCTATGCAGAAATAGATATCTTAACTTTTCCAACTTCTTCCTTACCTTTACCAAACTCAATCTCTTTAATATTTAATGTTCCTTTTATATCATCAAAAGCGGTCCCCAACTCTTTTTTCAAATCATTCTTATTGCATTCAATAACTAATTTCTTGATTTCTGAATTTAAAGAAAGATTCCTCTTAGATTTATACTTCCTTACAGCTGAAATGATATCAATTACAACATCTCCAACTTCTTCAACATTATCATCAATAAATTTCTTATCAAATTTTGGCCAATCACTTATATGTATGCTCTTTTTTCCTTCTTTTTTGGCATAATACATCTGATAAACTTCCTCAGTTATATGTGGCATTATTGGTGCAACCAGCTTAAGGACCTCCAACAACCCAAAATAAAGGCAGTATTTTGCTGCATCTTCCTTTCCCTCTGGATTATATAGTTTATGCTTGACAATCTCAAGATAATTTCCGCAGAATGTCTGCCAGAAGAACTTCTCAGTATCTATTTTTGTCCTCATATATTCATATTTATCAAAAGACTGAGTACAATTCATAATCAATCTGTTTAATTTAGACAACAACCAAAGATCCATCAAGCCAAGTTTTACTTTTTCGGGATTATATTTCTCAATATGCATAAAAACGAATCTTGATGCATTCCATAGCTTAGTGATAAATTTCTGTCCTGTAACTAAATCCTTCTCTTGATATGGCAGATCATCCCCCAACTTACAGCCAGCAGCCCAGAATCTGAGACAATCAGCAGAATATTTAGCTAAGACCTCTTTTGGATCTACTACATTTCCTAATGATTTAGACATCTTCTTTCCATGAGGATCTAAGGCATGCCCAGAAATAACAACATCCTTCCATGGATTTACATTATTATGCAATCTTGACTTAACAACTGTATTAAATAACCAAAATGTGATGATATCATGTGCCTGCGGCCTCAATGACATTGGATATAAACTCTTTCTTACTTTCTCATCCTTGATCAATTCAACAGCTAATTGAGGTGTCAATGAAGATGTTGCCCAAGTATCTAATACATCTTCCTCAGGAATAAATTTATTATGACCACAACCAGGACATTTTTTAATTAAAGGTTTATCTTTCAAAGGATCAACTGGCAATTGCTTCTCTTCTGCAACAATAATTTCATCACAATTTTCACAATACCAAACAGGAAATGGAATTCCAAAATGCCTTTGCCTTGAAATCAACCAATCCCACTGCAATCCATTAACCCAATGCTCATATCTGTAATACATATGTTTAGGGTACCAATTCAATGATTTTCCCCATTTAATCATATCTTTCTTAAGATCAAGATATTTGATAAACCATTGCTTAGAATGAATAAACTCAATCTCTCTCCCACACCTCTCATGAACATTGACCATATGTTTTATAGGTTCTTGACTTATCAATAATTTTTCATCCTTCAAATCCTCTATAATCATCTTCCTTGCCAAACCAACAGATAATCCTTTATATTTCTCAGCAATTTCAGTCATTCTCCCATCTATAGAAATTGCAGTTTTTATTGGTAAATTATGAGCTTTCTGCCATTCCATATCTGTCTGATCTCCAAAAGTACAACACATAACTATTCCAGTTCCTTTTTCAATATCTACCCTTTTATCCGACAATATTTGTACTTTAAAACCAAATAATGGAACTCTGGCCATTTTACCATTATATTTCTGATATCTCTTATCATCTGGATGATAGAAAACAGCAACACAGGCAGGCAGTAACTCTGGCCTTGTTGTAGAGATTATTAAATCATTATCATCAACCTTAAAGATAACCTCATTGAAAAAAGATTTTAGCTCTTTATCCTTACATTCTACCTGTGAAATTCCAGTCTGGCATTGGGGACACCACATTGTTGGAGCTTCCTTTCTGTATTCTCTCCCTTTCTTATAAAGGTCAATAAAACTTCTCTGTGATATCTTTTGACAATGTTTGTTCATAGTTGTATAAAACAGAGACCAATCGCAACTCAATCCCAACTTCTTGAAATCATTCAAACAATTCTCTCTCAATCCAGAATTAAGTGTCTTTAAGCATAATTTAATAAATTTCTCTCTATCCATATCTCGTGATTTAACTTTATTTATCTTCTCTATAAGTCTCTCAGTTGCAACACCATTATCATCAGTTCCAAATGGATAAAAAACATTCTTTCCAATCATTCTTTGATATCTGACAACAAAATCCTGCTGAGAATATGAAAAAGTATGTCCAATATGTACATTTCCAGAAACAGTTGGCGGAGGAGTATCAACAGAATAAACTGGATTCTTACTCTTAACATCAAATTTATAGATCCCTTTTTTCTCCCAATATTCTTGCCACTTCTTTTCTACCTTTTTTGGATCATATCTTTTATCAAGCATAGAAGGATTCTAATAGAAAGATTATTTAAAATTATCTATATTTTTTCAGCTTATTTTGCTCATACTCTTCATATTCCAAAACACCATCAATATTACTTATGTTATTACTTTTTCTTTGAAAATGCCCATTTTCAATAGTAGAATAAACAATATTAACAATATCCTGATCTAAATTAGTACCAAATTTTTCATTGTGCTTCTTCTTTTCTTCTATTTCAAACTCAATTAAATCCTTTGGGACATTAAATCTTATATAGTTTTCCATGTCATTAACCTCAATTGGAGGAATAAAACAGAAATATCTCCTTTATAAAGCTTTTGGAGTTTTAGAACAGAATAATAGAACACAATAAAATTAATAAATAAAACAAACATAAAAATACTATGCAACCCTGGACAAAAATATATCAACCAAAGAATCTATCAGAACTACAAGGCCAAGATACAGCTATAAAACATTTAAAATCATTTATAGAGAATTTCAAGAAAGGAAAAAGATCTGCATTAATCCATGGCCCAACAGGGTCAGGAAAAACAGTTGCTATATATGCCTTAGCAAATGACCTCAACCACGAGATAATAGAGGTAAATGCCTCTGATAAAAGAAATAAAGAAGAGATTCATCACTTGGTTGGATCTGCTTCCAATCAGATGAGTTTATTCAATAAAGGAAAGATAATATTAATTGATGAGATTGATGGATTATCTGGAACCAAAGACAGGGGAGGCATTCCAGAAATAACAAGAATAATAGAAACAACATCCTTCCCATTAATATTCACAGCAAATGATCCTTGGGATTCTAAATTCTCAGCATTAAGAAGAAAATCAGAAATCATAGCATTCCATACATTGAATTATCTCTCTATATCAAAAGTATTGGAAAGAATATGCAAAAATGAAAATATAAAGTACGATGAATCTGCATTAAAGAGTCTAGCAAGATCTACTGGCGGAGATCTAAGATCAGCAATAAATGATCTTCAATTAATCTCACAATCAACAAAAAAATTAAACAAAAAAGATGTTGATGAATTGTCTCAAAGAAACAAGAAACAGACGATGATCAATGCATTAATGATAATCTTTAAAACATTAGATCCAAAGATAGCAATAAGCGCATTTAATGATGTAGAAGAAGATACAAATAAGAGGTTTCTTTGGATAGATGAGAATCTTCCAAAAGAATATACAAAATCAAAAGATATTGCTAATGCATATAATCAATTATCAAGAGCAGATGTATTCCGTGGCAGGATAAGAAGATGGCAGCATTGGCGCTTTCTAGTTTACATAAACGCCCTATTATCAGCAGGGATAGCCTTAAGCAAAGATGAAAAATACAAAGGATTCACTAAATATGGACCAACAAAACGCATATTAAAGATATGGCAAGCAAACATAACAAATCAAAAAAGAAAAGCAATAGCTGAAAAAATAGCAGAGAAAACTCATATATCAATAAAAAGATCATTCCAACAGATTCCGTATATTAAAGCCATTTCAAAAAACAAAAACTTTGCCGATTTATTAAAACAAGAATTTAAACTGGAAAAAGAGGAAATTTCCTGGTTAAAATCATGACAGCGATAACTATTTAAAGAATACTCTGTTCTCAATATTCATGGTAAAAGAGATAAATATTGAAGAATTAGCAACATTCTGCAAGAAAAAAGGATTTGTATATCAAAATTCAGAGATATATGGCGGACTTGCTGGATTCTTTGACTTTGGTCCATTAGGTGTTGAACTAAAGAACAATATAAAAAACAGCTTATGGAAAAAATTTGTAACATCAAGAGAAGATGTTGTAGGTATAGACGGATCAATTATATCAAAAGCAGATGTATGGAAGGCATCAGGACATGTTGATTCTTTTGCAGATGTAACTTTAAGATGTAATAAATGTAAAACTATCTTTCGCGGAGACCACCTTATAGAAGACACACTCAATATACCCTCAGATGGTATATCAGCTGAAGAAGTTTCAAATATAATAAAGAAACATAAAATAAAATGTACAAAATGTGAGGGTACATTAAAAACTACAGCTTCTTTTAATTTAATGTTCAAGACCAATATCGGTGTTATTCAAAACAGTCCTGCATATTTAAGACCAGAAACAGCTCAATTAATATTTATAAATTTCAAATCGGTTCAGGAAAATTCAAGGCTTAAACTTCCATTTGGTATAGCACAATTAGGAAAGGCATTCAGGAATGAAATTTCTCCAAGAGATTTTCTTTTTAGAATGAGAGAATTTGAACAATTTGAGCTTGAATTCTTCACAAATTCAATAGTAAAAGATAGTTGTCCAATATTCAAAGATATTCAAAGCTTAAAGGTAAACATCTTAACAAGAAAACATCAAAAAGAAGATACAAAGCATGAAACAAAGAGCATGAAACAATTAGTTGATAATCATATATTCAAAGAAAAATGGCAGGCATATTGGGTTGCTTCATTCTATAATTGGTTTTTAGATAATGGAATGAATCCAGACCACTTAAGGATTAGGGAACACTTAAAGAAAGAACTTGCACATTATGCTGATTCATGCTTTGATATTGAATATAAATTCCCATTTGGATGGAAAGAGATCCATGGCAATGCAAACAGAGCACAATTTGACCTAAAACAGCACATGGAAGCATCAAAAAGGGATCTTTCAATATTTGACACAGAAAGCCATACAAAAACAGTTCCATATGTTATCGCAGAGCCATCTCAAGGCATAGAAAGGGCATTATTAGCCTTCTTATTTGATGCTTATAATGATGACCAAGACAGGGGAAATATAGTACTTAAACTTGATCCAAAACTAAGCCCAATAAAAATAGCCATCTTCCCATTAGTGAACAAACCAGGACTAATTAAGAAAGCAAAAGAGATACAAGGTGAATTAAAGGAAGAATACGCAACTTTCTATGATCAATCAGGTTCAATTGGAAGAAGATATGCTAGACAGGATGAGATTGGTACTCCTGCTTGTTTGACAATTGATTTTGATAGTATAAAGAATAATGATATAACTCTTAGGGATAGAAACACAACAAATCAAATAAGAATTAATATAAGCAAATTAAATGAAACAATCAATAAATTTCTAAACGGTGAGGAAATAGAGAAATTAGGCAATATAATAAAGTAAACTTTATAAATACAGTATTTCTCCGCTAAATAAAATGGAAATAAAAGACTTACAGATAAGACAAGGAAATGTTGAGGTAGTCGCAACTATCAAAGACATTGAAGAACCAAGAGAATTTGAAAAATTTGGAAAACCAGGTAGGGTAGCTAATGCAACAATTGAAGATGGATCTGGAAGCATAAAGTTAACTTTATGGAATGATCAGATTGACAAGGTAAAAGTTGGGGACAAAATTCATATTACTAATGGATATGTAAATGAATGGCAAGGAGAATCTCAACTTACAACCGGAAAATTCGGACAATTGGAAGTTGTTGGAGACGATGAGACAACAGAACCAGCAGAAGAAACTGAAGGGAAAACAGAAGAACCTGCTGGAGAAGAAGCAGCTGATGAGACTGCTGAAGAATCTCCAGAAGAAAAACAAGAAGAAACTGTTGAAGAAGAAGTTGTCGAAGAACCAGTTGAAGACGCTACAGAAGAAGAATCTACTGAAAAAGAACCAAAAGAAGATTAACATCTTCATCAAAAAGAAGATTAATTCTTTTCATGCTTGGGAACGTAGCTCAGCCTGGGAGAGCACTAGACTGAAGATCTAGGTGTCCCGAGTTCAAATCTCGGCGTTCCCACTTTATTTTTAATTTTATTTCTAAGAACTGATTATAAAAAATAAGAAAGAATTTATGTAATTTCATATTACAATTACCTCTTTAAGTCAAAGTACATTTACAGAAACGAGATATTTGTGGAATTGATGGATTAGTTGCATCACAACTTGGAGTTCCGCCAGTTCCATCATTATATATACAATAATTAGAATCTCCAAAATATAATATTCCAGGATATACTCCAGAAGGTTGGGATCCTGGAAGAATTTGCGTAAAATTATAACCCCACCAAGTTTCCATCATATTACACCAAGGTTCTCCAATAAGGTTCCAAAATGAATCTGTTACATTTTCTGCACTTTCTACGCATGTTTCTTCTACTGAAGGATGTTCACATGTTTCAGTACAGTCGATACTATCCCCCCCAGCGTTCTCTGAATTACCTAAAACATATGTGAATCCATCAAATTCCATTTGATCTAAAATAAGTGAATCTATACTCTGAAAATCTCCCCCATATTCAAAATACATATATCCAGACCCAGCATCTTGAAGCCCTCCAATAAATAAAATATAAATTACATTATCTGGCCAAGGATATTGGGATGCTTCTCCAGAAGGAACTAAACTTATAATTGGAAATGAACAACTACTTTGAAGTCCACAATCAAAAGTCATTGATTCATACTGTAAAAATGATGTAGTTGGGATTTCACCATCTTGTGGGGGTTCAAAATTAGACCCATTAGATACATCATAAGCCCACAAACCATACCAAAAATCCGGTATATCAGGATTATTAAAATCACCAGGTTCATATTGAAGAATTATAGCAACACTTTTACCTTGATCTACTCCTGGAATATCAATCCACATAGTATTAATAAAGACACAACTTCCATCATCTATTTCTGCATTAGAATCATAATTAACTGATTCATCATCAGTACAACCAGATGGAGGGGTCTCCCTAAAACATTTACATAAACGATTAATTTCTAGAGCAGTATCACAATTAGAAGTTGGAAAAGCATTATATTTGCACCTTTCTCCATCATTATCAGCAAAAGGGGCACCAATACCAGTAGTCTGAATGCAACCATAACCACCATCATTACAAGGATTACCTAATCCTTTCATAATGCTACATTCCATATCATCATTCCAAGATTGACCTAATTCGCCAACACAAGTACTTTCTCCACAAGCAGCAACACAATTTGTACCCTCATCCGCCATAACAAAATAATTAACAACATTAACTAACCTTACAATATCAACAACATTAAGAACATTATCACCATTCATATCACCACAAGGAGCATCATTTACATAACCCCCTGCTAATATTACTCCAGCAAGAGCATCAAGATCAGTAGTATATACTCCACCATTTTGATCAACATCCCCTATTTCAAAATTACAAGTCGGCATCGATCTCCTTCCTTCCTTCTTTATGCCTTCAATTATTTTTTTACAATTATTTTTATTAGCAAAAGAGATTAATTTTTCTTTAGTAATACCCCCTTTTTCAATAAAAGTCATTAATTTACTTTTACCACATTCCCCTTTAAACGCTTCTCCTACTAAACTTGTTGGTTCTTCACCCTCAAAAGTTTCAACAACTTTAGTTGTAGAAGAAGATAAAGTAAATAATCCTACTATTGCAACTATAGCTACAATTCCAAGAATCCCATATGAAAACTCTTTTTCTATCTTAATCACCTATTTTATAATAAAATTATTATTCAACTATATATAATTTCCTACTACAAAGTCCCGCCCATAATAGTATCAGCTATCATATTGAATAAGAACATAATAACTACAGCAATACAGCAATAAAGAATAACACCTTTTTTCAGATCAGTTCCAATCCTATAATTTCTCATTAACTTATCAACACCATTCTCAATACCATTAGATAAAATAATCAATATTATTCCCAATTCAACAACATACAATCCAACAACAATCTGGAAAAAATAAGTTGGAAGACCAACGCCAAACATATTTGTGATTCCCCCACTCATACCAGCTCCAGATTCTGCAGCCATATTGCCAAGATGGCCCTGTAATCTTCCTAAAATACTGCTTATCATAGAAGTTATACCTACAACAATTCCAGAGATGACAGGAGTCAAGAATTTAACTTGAGATTTCATTGATCCAACAATATCCCCCATTAAATCTTTCAGTTTTTCGTCTACTTTATGTAATTCTTGAAGGTATCTAGAAACATTTGTCAATGCTTCAGAAGCAATTCTAGGACCTTTTTTAGCACTCTCAATCAATACCTTCATAGAACTCTCTATTACCTTTGAAGGAAACTTCTTCAATGCACCATATTTAGGATCAAATATGGCTGCTTCAACACCCATTCCCAATCTTTTAATATTTCCATCAACAGTCTTAAAGAAATCGCCAGAAGTAGTGCCTTCCATAGAAGCTGCTACTTTAGAGAAAGCCATCTCTGTTGGAATACCATCTCCTAATCTGCCCCCTAATTGGAAAAGGGCAGATGCAAACTCCGCTTCCAATTGCTTAGACCTATTCCTTATTTCCATCACATTCTTAGATCTGTTATAGAAATACAATGCAATCCCTAAGCCAACAGATAATGGAACAAATACTCCAAGTAATGCAGCCCCAACACCAAATGGCCCCATTAATTT
Organism: Candidatus Woesearchaeota archaeon; assembly: GCA_019322735.1. GTDB lineage: Archaea > Nanobdellota > Nanobdellia > Woesearchaeales > BS150m-G63 > BS150m-G63. The sequence continues at coordinate 16,809 of JAHWIG010000001.1, forward strand.
ACCAGCTTTATTCTCTTTATAATCCAATAAACATAATCCTTTCACCTCTCCTTCTTCAAGTTGAACTCCTGTTTTGAATTTTCCCTCCTGAATACAAAAATCAAAATCCATACTAGGATTAAGCATATGGAGAAGTAAAGGGCTAATTCCTATCATGAACAACAATCCACCCACCAATAAACTCAACATCAATGGGTTAACCATTGTCTTATAAAAACCAAGATTAATCTTGATATTTCGCTCTTTCTTCAGCTCAGGGTGCTCTTCAGCAATATCCGTATCACCATAACCAGTAGGTCTCTGAGCCAATATCTTAGTTCCAATATAAAGCACACCAACTGGCAATGCAACATTATACAACAAAGAGATATGATACCATTCAACTCCCTCCATAAAACTAACAACTAAAGGTAATATAACAAGACCTAAAATTGGCAGTATAACTCCCATCATATGAAGCATTGTTATTGGACCCTTAAGATTATGAGAATAGTGCAACATCTTTTCATATGTTCCATCAAGAATAACAGATAATGATTTATCTAAGGTATTCAATCTTCTTGTTTCTTCTCCTTCATAAAGAGAACTTTCAATCAGATGCATTGCTTCAATAAACTCCCTATTCCATTTCTTCCAAGTATCAAGATAGTGATCTAAAGAATCTCTTATACTTTCATATTTCTGAGTCTCAACATCCCACAACACCTTTTTCATATCTAATGATAATGGTTTCGCAAGATGCTCAGCAGAAAAATCAATTGCATTCTCAAGATTGGATGTATGTCTCATATATGTAACAACATAGAAAACACATAACACCATCTGGTTGCTTGCTTTCATACGCCAACTATTGGCTAAAAAATTAGGTAATTTCTGCAGAGCACTCATCATCGCTAATCCAAAAAACAAGAAAAACACGATAAAGAACATATCCTGTATTAAAGTAAAACTAATCAAGGATCCTACAATAATAAAAGCTAAAGGACCAAGAATAGAAAGACTCATCACCCCAGTAGGGGTGATATTAAGGTGACATACATCAATTGATTCCTCTAAATCAACAATTGCATCCTTCTTGGGTGCAATCTTCATTAAACTCTCACTAAAATTACATGCCCTTTCATAAAATCCAAATTGAGCTGGCAACATTTCTTTTTTAAATTGAGAATATTCCCTAGAAACAACACCAGTACTCGGCTTTACTTCTCCACCCATCTCTAACTCAATCTTTCTTTTATATTTATCTAACAGATCATCCTCTCTTTTTCCACTGGGCATTAACTTACCTTCCTCTTTTTTATCTCTCGCTTAAACCATTCATTCCACTCAAAGAAAATTTTCTTAGAATCTAACGTTCCAGTCTCTTTCTGCACTAATTCAGAAGCTAAATGAAACTGATCATTTGATTTAATGACAAATGGAGCCTCCAGCAAATCATCATCCTTTGTTTCCTCAGCAGCCTTAACCAATTCTCCCTTAATTTTCCCCCTTAATTCAATATTCTCCCAAACTGCCCCCCAATCTCCTGCCAATTCCTTAATATTTCCAGCAACCATCTTCAAAACTTCAGATTCGCCATTGATTAATTCAGGGGTTGGTTCTAAAGTATCTGTTTCAACATTATACTTGAAGAGTGTAGTAAAACCACCCTCAATAAGAGGATCTTCTTCCCACATCTTTCCAACTTCAGTTATATCTGTAACCCTTCTAACTCTATGAATTCCATCACCACTCTTGATAGGATTAGCAACAATGATTATGTCTGTTGCCTTAAAACTAGTTTTAGGAACACCAATATCATTCACAACCCTATCATAAACACCATAAGGAGAATCAGCATGAACTGTTCCAGCAACAACATTAGCAGATGCCCCAATCCTCATTGCCTCATATAAAGCAATTGCTTCAGTACTCCTAACTTCTCCAACAATCAAAGCAGAATCGCCTAAACGCAAAGTTGCCCTAATTCCATCAGTAGCACTTACCTCACCACCACCAGGCCTTGCTAAAGCGCTTGCAACCTTCAATGCCTGTATATTATACCCCATTTTTCTCATAGCGATTGTTGGTAGTTCAAATGTATCCTCAATTGTAATAATCCTATAACGCCTCATGATCTCTATTAATAAACCACCAAGTAAACTGCTTTTTCCAGAACTTCTTGTTCCTGCAATCATCATTGTCCTGGTTCCATCAATCAAGAAACTCATCAATCCAGCAGCCAATGGACTGATCATTCCAACCTTAATGAATAAAGGCAATGTCCAAGGCTTATCCCTGTGCCTCCTGAATGAGAAAGCAAGTCCAGTAGGAGTTAAAGGCGGATTAGTTGCAGATACTCTTGACGTAGCTCCTGGCAATGTTATCTCAGTATCAAGAAGTGGATTAGCCTCATCTAACGGTCTTCCACTAATCATCCTAAGCTTAGATGCCCAACTCTCTGCCTCCTTCTTTGTTGGAAGGATATTGGTAACACAATCACCAAACTCTCCATGAACAATATACATCGGAATCTGACCAAGAGGGCTGTTAATACTGACATCCTGTATCTGCTCATCCTGCAGCAAAACTTCAATCAACCCAAAACCAATAGTATATCTTACTAATATGCTTGTTAATTCATCAATCTCCCTTGCCCTCAATCTAAGTCCTCTCTGCTCAACTAATTCCTGTATAAGATCAGATCCAACATTATAGAAAACCTGTCTCATTCTTTCAGGGTCTGTAAATTCTTCATGAGTTGGTTTATGCTCTGCCATAATAGTTCTTGCAGTATCAAGAATATTATATTTTTCTTCAGTAAGCTTAAACTCTGGTGGCATCAAATGGTAAAGATATTGAACACTCCCTGGAAGCTTAAAAATAACAACCTCTGCATCACCAACATTATAATTAGCTAATTCCTCTGCATTTTCAGGATAATTAGACATTAACTTAGTGAACATAAAATCAGGCTTAATTGTAGGAGAAAAAATCCTCCTATAAACATCTCTGTCACCAATCTTATACCCCTTAATATATGGTTTTGCAATAGTTATCAATCTAGTTTTTTCAAGCAGATTAAGAGCATAAGTAATAACCGAAACATATTTCTTAGAAGCATCAACCAAATTCTTATCAGTTAAACTAAGCAATCTGATATTTTCATGCCTAATCATTCTCTTTAAATCAACATATGCACCAATAGGGTCACTCTTCAACAATCCAAAGATAATTCTTTTGACATCATTATACCATCTATTCCCAATAGCCCCTACAGAAGGGTCAGAAATCGCTTGAAATCCAAACATCTCTTTCTCCCTTGATAACTTCCTATAAAGATCAGCAACCTCCACCAATATCTGTGTCTGTTCATAATCATACTCAAACTCTCTTTTTTGAAAGAAAACAATCCTAGTTACATTCTTGACTGAAGCTAATTTTTCAATAGTATCAGACATACAAATATCACTATCTTCAACGGAAGGAACATATCTTAGATTTTCAGCATTAATGCTGAGAGTAACTTCAGAACCCTCTCTTAATACCTCATAATCTTGGATTCCACTTGCAGTTCCTACAATTGCCTCTCCTCTTTTTTCCTCAGCCATCTACATTTTAGTAAAATATATATACCTATTTAAATATTTCTTCTAAAAAGAGAATGGCAAATCCAGAAACAGTACCAGAAAAAAAGGGGTTATTCAGCCAAGCACCAGAATCAGTTGCTCCATCTATAGATCCAAATATATATGCACAGATAAATGATCTTGGAAGAAGGCTAAGAACATCTGAAGGCAGTTATTCTAATCTAAGGAAGAAAACACAATTAACGGATCAAAACATGCTTAGCGCGCATAAGCACATAAACATGGAAATAAAGGCCATAAATGAGGATATAAAAGATATAAGAAGGGATATGGAAGATATAAACGGAAAGATTGGCCAAATAGCAAAAGAATTGCAGATATTCGCAAAAAAAGATGAAGTAAAGACATTACAGAAATATGTAACAATGTGGGAGCCGATAAAATTTGTCACAGAAAATCAAGTTGAAGAGATAATAAAAGACATATTATCAAGAAAATAAAAACATAACGAAAGTTTTTTATAGCCCAAAAAAAATACCAGTAACAATAAAAAATAAAAGAGGAAAGAAATGCCGTTATTCAAAAAAAAAGAGCCAGAACCCTCTCCTACACAAACAACTCCAACCGATCAAGTAATGCAATTAAGACAACAAGGCTTAACAGATAATCAGATTATTCAGGCTTTACAGAAAGATGGTTTTGCTTCTGCACAGATTTTTGATGCAATGAGTCAAGCAGATATTAAAGTTGGCGTAGAAACTGCACCAGCTCCAATAGCTGCAACGCCAGCAGCAGCACCACCAGGTGCGCCAGCAGTAGCTCCGGCAGGAATGCCTGAAATGGCCCCTCCACAAGCAGAAGATTATGCTGGAAACCCAACTGAAAGGATAGAAGAGATTGCAGAAGCAATCATTGACGAAAAATGGGAAGTTCTTGTAAAAGACATCCACAAGATAGTGGAATGGAAAGATGAGACTGATTCAAAGATGTCAAAGATAGAATCAGAAGTATCTGATTTAAGAGAAGACTTTGACAAGCTCCATAAAGCAATAATCAGCAAGATAGATGAATATGATAAAAACTTATCAGATGTTGGATCAGAAATAAAATCAATGAATCAAGTATTTCAAAAGATTCTTCCAACATTTACAGAAAATATTTCTACTCTTTCTAGAATAACAAAAAAGCTTTCTCTTGAAAAATCTAAGTAGAACTGGCCATATATCTTATAGTAAAACTCGCAATCAACAGCATAAGGATTAATCCCAATACTTTTGGATGAAATAATGTGTTCCATAAATTTTCTTGGAAGCTTCCAGATGCAACACTTCCTTCTCCTGATTCAATAACTTCTCCTTCCACACCACCTTCCTCTAACAATTTCTGTCCATGAACATTTGCAATTGAAGCAAATATAATTATAATAGAAAAAATACCAACCCAAGTCCCAATAAATTTAAATTCTGGGTTCCTCATTACACTCATTACATCAGCATCTGTTGCCCCAAATACTTTGAAAGCCATAATAGTGAAAATAATAAATAAAAACAAAAGAACAAACCAAGGCGAAGCCATATTTACGGCTGCAACAGCATTTTTAGATAAAATAAAAAGAAATGCTAAGGATAATCCAATGATAGCATGAATTCCCTTGTTATCTCCAAATGTCTTTGTTGAACTCAAAACACCAAAAACTATTACCCACACAAGTAAGAAAGGAAAAATAACAACAAAATTCTCTAATAAACCAACATCAAATGCAGCCATTTTTTATTTTACTTAAAGATTTTTCCAAGACCCTCCCCTATTTTCTTAATGGCTCCTGCCTTCTCTTCTCTTCCTTTTGGTTCCTTTGTAACAAACCATATAAGGACACCAAATACCAATAAGATAATGACTAATGCTTGTGTATTCGGGTCATCAAGCCACCAAAGCCAGTCAGGCCAGTATTGGAACCATCCTGCTGATCTTCCAAAGATAAAACCAATAACCAAGAAAGATGCAAGCGCTATCCATCCGGCTAAAGATGTTCCTGCAATATCAACTTCAGAACCAAATACCCCTACTAATATTAACAACATCACAATAGCGATGAGAATAATAGACACATTAGGTATCGCATTATTCATAATCTCTACAACATCCTGTCCAGGAGGATAACTGTTAGTAACATGAGGGATTACAACCAATAATCCAATAACTAATGCTAAAATAACATTAATATTCTTCTTATCCTTACCAAATATTTTTACTTTCTGCAGTATCGCAAAAATAACTGCAAATATAAGCAAGAACGGTAACAATGCATCTGTTAATCCGTATTGCTCAAGACCATAAATAAACTGTTGAAAATCTGCTGCCATTTTAATTAACCTCCTTCCTTACTTTTAGATGTTTTTGGACCAGGACCCTTAGTAATAAAATACATGAGTAAAATCACTACTATTAACAGGATAACTGAAGCTACAGCATCAGCCTGCCAGTTCTCTATCATAAAATCCCAGAAGTACTCCCACCACGTCCTTCCATCAGCTACGTGGATTGCATTGAGGAATATAGTTACTATTCCAAGGAACATAATCACCATAAAAAGCATTTTCCATCCGCCCTCAAGAAAAACACCATCTCCTTCTTTATAGAAAGACCCAACCAATATCAAAAAGAATATTGAAACAAGCAATAAAATAACAACATGTGAAGACACCTCAGTTATAATCTCAACTAATTGAGAAGAAGCAACAACCATAAATGAAATCACAAAAGAAGCCATTGCATTGAGGTTCTTCTTCGTATACTTGGTTCCTTCAATTTCTTCTGTACCAAATACTTTTGTCTTCTCTAATATGGCAAAAACAATAGTAAAAATAAGAAGAAAGGGCAGAATAACGTCATAAATTCCTATATCTTCAAAAAACTCTAGAGCTCCTCTAAATGTCGACACCATTTTTTATAAAATATATCAAGGATAGTATATAAAGTTTTCGACTAACAAAGAGATTAAAGAGAAACCTTTAAGATAAAAACATTTAAATAACAATAAGGAAATAAAAACAACAATGGGCAGAAAAAAGATACCAAAAGGCCGCGGAGAAGAAAAGATAGGAAAGGGGGAGCTGAACGAAATCTTTCAACTTGAAATAGGATTGGTAACTGTTCTTGTTCTTATTGGTTTTTTCTCAATTCTTTCAGCGGTCCTACCTTTAGATTGGGTTCAATTTAACATATTTGGCAAAGATCTCTATGGTCACGCATCAAAGGTCTGTGTTGATTCAGATAATGGAATCAATGCCTTGAAAAAAGGTACAACAAACGGCATTTTCAATGAAATTTACACAACGAAGACTGATGAATGCATGGAAAACACTTTAAATGAATACTACTGCGATATCCTGGAATGTCCGTCATGTATCTATGTTAGAGATATAAACTGTCCTAATGAATGCATAGAAGGGGCATGTACATAAAATGTTAAGAACACATACTTGTGGGGAACTAAATAAGAACCACTCAAATAAGAAAATAAAGCTCTGTGGTTGGGTAGACCAAATAAGAACATTCGGAAAAATAGGATTCTTAAAGATAAGAGACAGATATGGTTCAACTCAAGCTTTCCTAAATCCAAAACTAACAAAAGAATTTGGTCAACTAAGAAAAGAATCGGTTGTTCTATTAGAAGGAAAGGTACAATTAAGACCAAAAAAAGATATTAACAAAGACATGCCTACAGGAGAAATAGAACTATCTACCGAAAAAATCACACTCTTAAATGAATCTGCAATAATCCCTCTTGATCTTGAAAAGATAAAATCAACAGAAGAGATAAGACTGAAATACAGATATCTTGACTTAAGAAGAAAAAGTATGCAGAAAAACATATCATTAAGATATAATACTGCAAAAGCAATTAGAGATTTTCTTGACAAAGAAAATTTTTTAGAGATTGAAACTCCAATTATGGCAAAATCAACACCAGAAGGTGCTCGTGATTATTTAGTTCCAAGCAGAACCCAAAAAGGAAAGTTCTATGCCCTCCCTCAATCCCCTCAATTATTCAAACAACTTTTGATGGTTGCTGGATTTGATAAATATTTTCAGATAGTAAGGTGCTTCAGAGATGAAGATTTAAGATCCGACAGACAACCAGAATTCACACAAGTAGATATAGAAATGAGTTTTATAGAAGAAGAAGATATCTACTCTTTACTAGAAAAGATGATGAAACATGTATTTAAACAGATTCTTGATATAGAAATAAAAACCCCCTTTCCAAGAATAACATACGAAGAAGCAATGAATAAATATCATACTGACCGCCCCCATTTAAAGAAAGATACTCATAAATATTCATTTCTTTGGGTGGTTGATTTTCCATTATTTGACTACAATAAAGATGAAAAAAGATTTGTATCAACACACCACCCATTTACTATGCCAAAAGAAGAAGATATTGAAGACTTAGAAAAATCCCCAGAAAAAGCAAAATCAAAAGCATATGATTTAGTCTTAAACGGAGAAGAAATAGCAGGAGGATCTATTAGGATCCATAAAGCAGACATACAAAAAAAGATATTCAAGGTATTAAATATGGATGAAAAAGAATCAAAAGAAAAATTTGGATTCCTCCTTGACGCATTCAAGTATGGTGCACCACCACATGGAGGGATTGCCTTTGGATTTGATAGATTGGTTGCAATAATGTGTGGTGAAGATTCAATCAGAGATGTTATTGCATTTCCAAAGAACAAAGATGCAAAAGACATTATGCTTAATGCTCCTTCTTCTGTATACAAAACCCAATTAGATGAATTAGGATTAAAACTTAAATAAATCTATTAGGGAAATCTTTTTATATCTCCTAAAAATAGGTATCATTATGGCGCTTGAAGACATCATGAAGATTTCTTTGATAAATAATAAACGATTTATGGCCTTTTTTCTTGGAATTGTTTATTCGATTGTAGGAGTATTCAGCGCACGATTAATATTTGGATCTAACCCAGACATGATGTCTGTTGCATTTGTATCTATTTTATTGATACCTGCAGTCAACAGAATACTCAAAGTTGAGGAAGAGATTGAAGCAAGAGAATCAAAATTTTCATTAAAGGGACTCTTTACAGAACATAAAAGCGTCTTCTTGACATATATCTATCTCTTCTTTGGAGTTTTCCTAACATTTCTTGCTTTTGCAATGTTTTCCTCAGAAGCAACCAGCTTATACTTATTCAAAAGTCAGCTAAAGGTGGCAGGAATCACAGGACATGCAATAAGTCCAACCTTCTTTACATCATTGTTAGCAAACAATCTAAAAGTGCTTATTGCCTGCTTAATACTATCATTGATTTACGGAGCTGGATCAATATTATTCATTGTATGGAATGCATCTGTCTGGGGTGTTGTATTTGGTTACAGCATCAAGATGGGCGCAATTATTGAAGGACAAAATCCATTTCTTACTTTCTTATTAATAATGATACCAGTCTTTCCCCATTTACTTACAGAAGCTCTAAGCTATTTCTCTGCAGCAATAGCTGGAGGTGTTATGTCAAAAGCAGTTGTAACAGAAAAATGGTTTTCTGAAAGATTCAATCATGTTGCAACAGACAGTCTAATTCTATTCGGAATAGGTGTATTTTTAGTCATTATAGCAGCATTACTAGAAGCAAGATTTTAATTAAAAATGCCCAAAACCCAATAAATTGCCACTTGAGCAACACTAGCAACATTAGTGGTGGTTTTAATAAACACCTCTTCAGCTGTCTTTGGTTCTTCAATTATTGTTGGCACCCCACATTTACCAGGAACCCCAAGATTACTAACTGGACACTTTCCACCACAACCATTAGGTTCTCCACAACTATGTTCACAACGAGGCTTACATTCTACTGCTGCAAGTAATGGCTTTAACCTATTAGAGATTTCAGTTACAGAAAGTGGTTGAGGTTTTCTATAAATAATCTGAATTTCTTTCTTAATAATTCCTTCTTTTTTTATCTCTGCTGATTCTCTTTCAGGTTTAATCTCTTCTGGTTCTAATGGTTTAACAACTTCTTTATCAACACATTTTCCATTTTCACACCTAAATTTACATTCCTTAATAGGAGAAACAAACTTAATAACCTCATTGCCAATAACAATGGCATCCCAAATAGTATCTTTTCTGCAAACTAATCTTATTTCTCCTTTCTCTAAAGGACTAATAATTTTATTTACCTTAAGTTTTTCTTTCAAAACATCCATTACTTCCTTATATTTAAGGCCTTCAAGAATCTTACCCTCAATAACCCCCATCCCTTCATTAGCAAGGATTTCTAATAATGTTTCCTCACTATATTTATCCCCATCATAAGTTGTGATTTTACCATCATAAGAAGCTATTGCCTGATTTGGTAAAACAAGTAATGGACTGTATCCTAAGAACCCTATTAATATTTCAAATAATATTTCATTATTTATGACATCATCAATAGTATAGGATAAAGGATCTTCTACTCCTGAATCCTCTAACGCTGTATAAACCTCAGATTGAGTTACATAGGTTCCCGAAGGGTTAAATACATATGACCCATCAGAAGTCTGCGCTTGTTGTTGATATTCAGACCAATCAGTCTGCATGGTAGTATCACCAACCACCACATATTTTGAAGTATCCACTACTACTGTTTCTTCATCTTTTCCGTATACAGAAGCAAACCCAGTGATATAATTAGAAACATGCCAAGAAGCTTTGCTAAAAATAGATTCATATAAGTTCAAATCACCATAATCATTTAAATCAACATCAAATTCGTCTGCTTTTTCTATCAATAAACCACTTAACTCAACTTCATTCCTCAAATCAAGTCCATCATCATTCAATAAAGAAAGAAGAACAATAAATTCATCCCTATCATCTATTTCAGAAACAATTTCATAAAGTGTACCAGAATCTTCATATGAAACTGCATTTACAAAAGAAATAGTAAACAAAAAAATAAATAGGAAAATGGGTGTTTTACGCATATACCAACCAAATCTGTTGAGGTTTATTAATTTTTTGCTGGTAATTAGAAAAATATATAACCAAAACAAAAGTCTATAAAATTATGTTCAAAATAATAGCAAAGGATGGAAATGCAAGGATAGGAAGACTAAAGACAAGACACGGAACAATAGAAACACCTTTCTTCATGCCAGTTGCAACAAGAGCAGTAGGAAAATACATTGGCTCAGGAGATTACAAAAAGATAGGTGTAAATGCAATCATAAGTAACTCACTAATTCTCAGTTTCAACCCGAGTTTAGAAGTAATAAAAAAAGCTGGAGGAATTCATAAATTCATGAATTTCAATAAAGTAATCTTTACAGATTGTGGGGGGTTTCAAGTTTCTAGAGACTCATTTTCAAGTAAACAAGTAGAAAAAGGAATTTATTTCAAAAATCCATATGACAAATCAAATCACTTTATAACACCTAAAAGAAGTATGGAAATTCAACAAACAATTAGAAGTGATGTTGCAGTATCCTTTGATGATATGGCGCCTTATGGATCCAACAAAAAAAGATTTGAAAAAGCAGTTGAAAGAACCCATAACTGGGCAAAAGAGTCCTTAAAATATCATAAAGACAAAAAACAACTTCTATTTGGAATCTCTCAGGGTGGATTCCATAAAGATCTAAGAAAAAAATCTGCAAGATATATTAATAGTCTAGATTTTGATGGTGTAGCAATAGGGGGCGTAGCCATAGGTGAACCAAAAAATGAAATGTATTTAGCAATAAAATCTGCACTTCCAGAAATATCAAAAAACAAACCAAGATATGTTATGGGTGTTGGTTCACCCCAAGATATTGTAGAAATGATTTCTTTAGGTATTGATTGTTTTGATTCCATCTTCCCTGCAAGAGGTGGAAGGCATGGAACTATGTTTACTTCAAAAGGCAAATTAAATATAAATAAAGGGATGTACAAATTAGATTTATCCCCAATAGATAAAAACTGTAATTGCTTCACTTGTAAAAATTATTCAAAAAGTTATATCAGACACCTATCTATGATAAAAGAACCAGAAGGTATGAGATTAAAAACAATCCACAATCTCCAATTCATGATGAACCTAATAAAAAAAATAAAGATTGCAATAAAAAATAAAAAACTAAACAAATTCAAAAAAGAGTTTTACAAATATTATCCACTTAAGGTGAAAACCTTGTCATAGTTCTAGGGAAAGCGATTGCATCCTTGATATTATCCAGATTGCATATCCAAGAAATTACTCTTTCAATGCCAACACCATAACCAGCATGTGGAATTGAGCCATACTTCCTTAAATCAATATAAAACTTATAATCTTTTGGATCTTCCCCATCTCTTTTCAATGATTCTTCAAGCTCTTTAATATCTACACTTCTCTGACTTCCACCAACAATCTCACAATAACCTCCAGGAGCTAACATATCAAAACATAATGCCTCATCTGGTTTCTTAGGATCATGCGGCTTGTAAAAAGCCATGATTTCCTTAGGGTAATGTGTAACAACAACAGGGGTATCAAAATGCTTCATCAAGCAAGTTTCCTCAACAGTCCTAAGGTCTTTTCCAAACTTTACATCCATTTTTTCTTTTTCTTTTAATACCTTAAGTGCAGCCCTATAAGTTATTGTTGGCCATTTCTTTTCAACCATTTGTTTTAATTTACTTACATCACTTCCCAAAAACTTTAAATCGTCTTCATGTTTTTCTAAAACTTTCTGAATACAATATTTAAGTTCTTTTTTAGCGAATTCAGTTACATCATCAAGATCAAACCAAGCAGCCTCCATTTCAGCCATCCAGAACTCACTTAAATGCCTAGAAGTTTTAGATTTTTCAGCCCTGAAGGTAGGTCCATGATTATAGATTTTTTCCAAACTAAAAATAGCAGCCTCTGCATACAATTGCCATGATTGTGAAAGATATGTCTTATCCCTGTAGTACTTGACCTCAAATACAGTAGAACCTCCCTCAGATTGATTTGGCTGCAGAACAGGAGCATCAAATTTATAGAATCCTTCTTTTTGGAAAAATTCCTCTCTTGCAAAAAGATATGTACTTCTTATCTTCATAATAGCAGTCATCTTTCTACTTCTCAACCATAAATGCCTATTATCATCCAAGAACTCCCTACTCTGATCTTTAGTGATAGGAAATGTATCACATTCTCCAACAACATCAAAAGTATCAACAGTTATCTCATAACCAGTTGGGGCTCTTTTATCTTCTTTGATTTTTCCAACCAGAGTCAAACTAGTTTCAACTCTTAATTTATCTGCTTGATTAAATAATGCATCACCAACTTTAGATTTCTCAATAATGCATTGAATTATTCCAGAAGAATCCCTCATAACAATAAATTTAAGCTTATTTGAGCCCCTTTCACGATAAACCCAACCCCTAACAGCTACTTTCCCACTTCCTTGTTTCATAGCTTCCTGGATTGAGATAAATTTAGGCATCTTACTTTATAAAAAAAGGTAATTTAAAAAACTTTCTTATCTTAAATGCAATTCAATAATATCTTTATCTTTTAATTCATGATCCAGCATATGTCGTTGTCCTGCAAACTTTGCTGACTTTCCCCAAACTCTTGTAAATCTAAACTTATTTACAAAATCCCTATGTAGTTTCTCACATACATCTCTTATTCTGCAGCCTTTCTTCATGATTAAAGGCTCATCCATATCAGCCTCTTTTCCAGGTTCCTTGAGATATATCCTTATAAAATTCAATTTTTCAAAAATAAGTTTCTTCAACCCTTCCAAATTAATCCCTTTATCTGCAGAAATAACAATATCTGCATTAATTCTCTTAGAAATTTCTTTAGCTTTTTCCTTACTAACATTATCTCCCTTATTCAAAATAACAACTGCATTCAAATATTTTTTATTTCCTTCAATGGCATCTATAAATTGATCCTCATTTACTTTTGTCCTTATCAATATCTCTGCATTATTTATTCCAAGTTCACGAAGTATCCCTTTCAAAGTTTCATCGCTAATATTCAATGGGACTGTTTTTCCTATAAGAAGCCCACCTTTTACTTTTTTCCTTAATCTAATATCTGGCAAATATTCATTTATCCTTACACCTGTATCATATAACTCATTTTTAACAATCTCGAATTGTTCTGGTTTATTTATGTCCAAAATTATCAAACACAAATCAGCATTCCTAACAACGGCCAAAACTTCTTTACCACGACCTTTACCAGAAGCAGCCCCTTTAACCAATCCAGGAAGGTCAAATATCTGTATCTTTGCCTCACCATATTCTAGCAAACCAGGAATCGCATCTAATGTTGTGAAATCATATCCAGCCACTTCACTTTCTTGGTTAGTTATCGCATTAAGTAACGTTGATTTTCCGACAGAGGGAAATCCAACCATAACAACAGTAGCATCTCCGCTTTTCTTAATGGCATACCCTTTACTTCCACCTGCTTTTTTCTGCCCCCCTTCTTTCTTCTTTAATCTAGATATCTTTGCCTTCAATAAACCAATAGCGTGCTGGGTTTTCTTGTTATATTTGGTCTTCCTCAATTCTTCTTCAAGTTCCTGAACTCTATCACTATATTCCATAATAACTCATAATAATTGTTCTATTTAAAATTCTTTTCCATTTAATAAGATTTATAACCAGAAGATTTGCATCTTCAAGCCATAACTATTTTACAATGCAAAAGATTTATAAACCACTTTTCTACTCAATAAAACGATGGTAAACAACACTTCAGCAATAGGAAAAGGTATTAATACATTAGACTTATTGCTATCAGGAATATTCACAAAGATAGTTGTAGCTATTATAATTCTTCTTATAGGGTTCATAATTGGTAAAATTCTGGGAAGATTATTGCAAAAAGTCCTTCATGAATTTGAGACAGATAAAGCATTAAAGAAATCTGCAGGAATCCATTTCTCAATAGAGCACCTTTTTGGAGCCTTACTGAGCTATTTTATTTATTTCATTGCAATAATCATGGCTTTAAACCAAGTAGGACTTACTTCAGCCATACTTAATATGTTATCTGGAGCAGTTATTTTATTGATTCTAATTTCAATGATATTGGCGATAAAAGATTTTGTCCCAAATATGGTGGCAGGAATCTTTATTTTTCAAAAAGGAATAATCAAAGAAGGAGACATCATCTCATTTGATAAAATAAAAGCCAAAGTTGTAGAAACAACCTTAATAGAAACAAAATTAGAATCAAAAAGCAAAGATATAATTTATATTCCAAATTCAGCATTGATGAAAAAAGAGATTAAAAAATTAAAGAGATAATTATAATTTTTCAAGTAAGGAGACTATATTCCACAACTGTGTTCTTGTATATGATTCAAGATTATTATTCTGAGACACGTCTTCAATTTCATTTATGACCTTGCTGGCTTTAACAGACAGATCAATATCCCCCTTCAAAGTTTCGATGCCATTAACAATCTTTTCCTTTGTAGTACTTGGAACCACAGTATCATGTTCTAATTCCCTCATCAAAACAATGATTTCGCTTAATAATTCATTTTTTAACATTTTTAGATCCCATCTCAGAAAGAATATCTGACTGTAATTTATTAGCCTTTTCTTTAACCGCTTTCTCTTGTTCACCTATTTTATTAAGCCTTAATTCAAACATTTTCTTTCTCTGATTTAATGACTCAATTAATTCTTCTTTCTTACTCAATACCATTATTCCGCCAACAAGTTTATATGCTTCTTTTGTAGTTTTCAATTCATTCAAAGCAGCATCTATTTCAGATAATTGGGCATTAAAGTTCTGTCTTTGCATTAACAGACCTTGAATATTCTGTTCAAAAACCTGCATATCCTGCATCTTTTGCTGTGTTTCTTTTTCCATATTAAGCCTGTTCAACTTTTTCATGAACTTCCAACAATTTGATTACTGAACTAACAAAAGCCTTTAATGCAATAGCATCTAACGCCTTGATAGTTATAGATAATTTATCGTCTTTTTGTTCTACATGTAATGATGCTCTCTTGCTTGAGGAAACATCCGGCAATAATGCCTCATACAACTTTCCGTCAGATTTAACATCAAAACTGCATACATATTTCATCTTGCCTTTACTTTCGTAACAACAGATCTTGGTTTAAATAATAATTTACTGCCACAGTAAGGACATCTGATTCTTCTTCTTAAAAGATTCTGTGGAATCTTTTTATTGCAAGTAAAACATTTATATTGGGTCATTTTTCTTTTCCCCCTTTTGTAGATAATTTAGTCCCTTCTTTTTTAGGGATAACTTCTTCTTTGTTTTGCGAAGCAGAACCTTGAATACTTTTTTTGTCTTCTTGTTCTTCCTCTACCTTTATTTCAACCTTACCAACAGAATAAGCTTTGCTGCTGAATTTGGCTTCACATTTCTTACACTGCCAAACCCCCATTGAAACTCTCTTTACCTTAACATAAGTACAATAAGGACAAGGATAAGTCATTTTCTGCTGTGATTCTACTTCAGCAAACTTTTTCTTTAATCTAGCACCATACCTTGCTCCAAATCTTTTAGTTGATAATTTTGCCATCTTAAAAATGGGGCTGCCCGGACTTTCATCAACAGTTACGATAAATGCGAACACAGTGAGCAAAAACCGAAGCGTAAGCTTCGTAAAGTGGGTTGAAAACCCGCTCTTGCGTGCCCAGCTTAACGTAACAAGCTGCTTTGAACCGGGGTCCTATGGCCCCAAACCACAGATGATAGGCCAAGCTACACCACAGCCCCTTATATGTCCACAAAAAACTTAGGATGGTTTATAAATCTTTTGCATTATCGAAAAGATTTATGATATTAAGATGCAAATCTTCTTGTTATAAAGGGTTATAAAACAAATATACAATAATTTTAAATACTCCTATTTAAACAAATTCATTATGGAACTTACTGAAAAACAAAAATTTCAACTGAAAAAGTTAATCAAAGAACTTGGAAGATATAGGGGTAGACATACCGAGCTTGTTTCAGTTTATATTCCACAGGGCTATGACCTAAATAAGATAATCAACCATTTAAACCAAGAGAAAGGAACGGCAACAAACATAAAATCAGCATCAACAAGAAAAAATGTTATTGATGCATTAGAAAGAATGATACAGCATCTAAAATTATTCAAAAAAAACCCACCAAATGGACTTGCAGTATTCTCTGGAAACATAGCAGAAAAAGAAGGTCAAAGTAATGTTGAAGTATGGAGCATTGAACCTCCTGTACCCTTAAAAACAAGAATATACAGATGTGACAAACAGTTTGTTCTAGAATTGTTAGGGGAGATGTGTGAAACAAAAGAAGTATATGGTCTTATTGTGATGGACAGAAGAGAAGGAGATATTGCCTTACTTAAAGGAAAATCCATTATTCCATTAGTGCATATAAAATCAAATGTTCCTGGAAAAACAAGGGCAGGAGGACAATCTGCACAAAGATTTGAAAGATTAAGAGAAGGCGCAGCAAAAGATTTCTATAAAAAATTAGGAGATCTAGTAAAAGACGAATTCTTAAATAAAAAAAACCTAAAGGGCATAATAGTTGGAGGCCCAGGACCAACAAAATATGATTTTATTGAAGGTAATTTCATAACAGACCAGGTAAAGAAGAAGATAATTGCAAAAAAGGATCTAAGCTATACAGGAGACTTCGGAATAAGAGAACTGGTAGAAAAAAGCAAAGATGTATTGGCTAATGAAGAGATATCAAAAGAAAAAAACATAATGGGTGCTTTTTTTGAAAAACTTGCAAAGGATCCTGGAATGGTTACATATGGCGAGAAAGAAGTTCAGAATGCATTAAAAAAAGGCGCAGTAAATACTCTATTAGTTTCAGAATCTCTTGATGACGAAAAGATAGATGAACTTGAAGAAACAGCAAAAAATCTAGGAAGTAAACTAGAGATAATATCAACAGAAACAAGAGAAGGTATTCAACTAAAACATTTAGGTAAGATTGCAGCCATTTTAAGATATAAATTACGATGAGTCTAATAAGAAAATCATTCCAAAAGCTATATCCAGAAAAATCCCTCCCTTTTAAGACAAAATTAAGATACTCAAAGGCATTCAAAGGATATAATGCTAATATCAAACTATATAATAACATTCTAGAAGCAAGATTAAGCAAGAAGTGGTATACAATAAGTAGAGAGATACAGCTGGGCCTTATTCAATCATTATTGATAAGGCTCTTCAAAGAAAAAAAGAACACAACAAATATTGATCTGTATAATAATTTCATAAAAAATGTCCATATTGCGATTCCAAAAACTAATTCACACCCATTATTAGAAGAATCCTTCAACAGAGTGAATGAAAAATATTTCTTAGATCTGATTGAACAGACAAATCTGGAATTTAATAACAGTGTAAACAAGCTTGGAAGCTATGAATATGGCTTAGATACAATAACGATAAGTAAATACCTAAAAGAAATGCCCCAAGAAATGTTGGATTATGTTATGTATCATGAAATGCTTCATAAAAAACATAAATTCAAGAATATTGGAATAAAAACTAATCACCACACAAAAGAATTTAAAGAAGAAGAAAAAAAATTTGAAAATAGTCATCAAATAGAAAAACAATTAAGATATTTAGTCACAAAAACCAAGAAAAAAGGTATTTTTCATTTATTAAAAACCAAAATGTTTTTATAAGGTTGATAATCTTCACATATCAGGGGAAAATAATATGACTACAAAACCAGTTTCAGTAGGAACATTAAAAAAAGGGAGCACAGTGGTTATTGATGGCGTTGCATGTAAGGTTACTGATACCCAAGTATCCAGACCAGGAAAACACGGGCATGCAAAAGTAAGGCTAACAGCTATTGGTTTGATTGATGAAAAAAAAAGGGTTATTGTTATGCCGGGTCATGATAACATAGATACCCCAATAATAGATAAAAAAACTGCTCAAGTATTATCGGTTACAGTAGATACAGCAAATGTTATGGACATGGGAACATACGAGACATTTGATCTAAAGATTCCATCAAAATTGAAAGATAAATGTGTTTCTGGGTGCAATGTGTTGTACTGGCAGATATTAAATGATAAAGTAATGAAAGAGGTAAAGGAATAATTCTAAAATGGCAAAATTACCAGAAGCTGAAGCGAGACTATTCAAAAGGATTTTTGTATGCAAAAATTGTAAGTCAAAAATAAAAGCAGACTCATTAAAGATAATTGCAGAAAGGATTAAATGTAGAAATTGCGGCAGAAAAGCATTTAGACCAATAAAAAAGAAATAAAATGGATATTCAGAATATGTTCGCTATCTTTTTTATTATTACCATAAGTATTATTCTATGGATAAAAAGAAAAAATTTAGACATCCACAAAATCTTTTTCCCTTTTCTATATGTTATAACTCTTAAAACTAAACTGGGCATTAAATTAATGGATAAGATTGCAAAGAAATGCCCAAAATCAATAAACTTTATCTCTCAGGCAGGCATTTACATTGGATTTGCAGGAATGTTTTTAATTTCATTCGAGCTGATAAGGAACGTTATAAAGATATTTACGCAACCAGGAGCCCTACCAGGCGTAGGACTTGTACTTCCAATACCAATAAAGGGCGCATTCTATGTTCCATTTTTCTACTGGATTATTTCCATCTTCATCTTAGCAACAATCCATGAATTTGCCCATGGAATTGTAGCAAAACTCCACAATGTAAAAGTAAAATCCAGCGGTATTGGATTCCTTTCAATTATTCTTCCAATAATTCCTCTTGCATTTGTAGAACCAGATGAAAAGGAATTGGTAAAAAAATCAAGCAAAAAACAGCTAGCAGTATTTGCGGCAGGTCCCTTGGCAAATATATTATTTGCATTTATAATCCTTGGATTTTCTTTATTGATAACAAATCCAGTCGCCGCTAATGTAATTGACTATGATGGCGTCCTGATAACAGACTTAGTAAAAGAATACAACACAAGTTTTCCTGCAGAAACAGCTGGTGTGACGGAAAATGAATTGATCACCAAGATAGATGGAACAGAAATAACTTATATAACAAATTTCACATCTTTATTAGAAAACAAAAAACCAGGAGATAGAATAACCCTAGTTACAAATAGGTCTGCTTATGATATACTATTAGTAGAAAGTCCAGAAGACAAAGAAAAAGCCTACTTAGGGGTATATGTTAAACAGAGCACAAAGATAAAAGAGAGCTTCAAAGAAAAATATGGTACTTTCCTTCCATCAGTAATTCTTTGGTTCATTGGATTATTATTTTGGCTATATGTGCTAAATCTTGGTATTGGATTATTTAATCTGGTTCCAATTGGCCCAGTAGACGGCGGAAGAATGGCACACACTGTTCTAACAAAATACTTTAAGAAAGTAGGAATAAAGATATGGAAGACAATATCAGTTATTTTTATTATATTGATTCTCTGTAATATTATCTATGCATTCATAAGGTGAAGATTTAAATAAGGCTCTTTTTTCTAATTAATCATGATTAATATAGCTCTTGTAGAAAGTGAAACCCCTGGAAATATTGGAGCAATAGC
Source organism: Candidatus Woesearchaeota archaeon (assembly GCA_019322735.1). Classification (GTDB taxonomy): domain Archaea; phylum Nanobdellota; class Nanobdellia; order Woesearchaeales; family BS150m-G63; genus BS150m-G63. The sequence goes on from JAHWIG010000001.1 coordinate 36,929, forward strand.
TAGAATAATTAATAATTTTGATATTTCAAATTTAATATTAATAAACCCTCAATGTAACTACTTAGATCCAAGTTCCATAGCAAGATCAAAGCATGCAAGAAATATATTAAAAAAAGCAAAGATTGTAAAAAAATTCAGTTATTTAAATAAATTTGATTACATAATCGGAACAACAGCAATACAAGGAAGTGATTACAATATTCCAAGGGTTGCATTATCTCCTGAACAACTTGCTGATAAGATAAAAGACCTAAAGAATGATGTTGTGATTGTCTTCGGTAGAGAAGGTAACGGATTAACAAATGAAGAGATAAAGTTATGTGACATAATGGTATCTATTCCTTCTTCTAAAGAACAACCAACACTCAATATAAGTCATTCTGTTGGAATTATACTATATGAACTATTTAAGACAAAACATCAAAACAAGATAGAATTAGCATCAAAAAAAGAAAAAGAAGTCCTATTAAAGGAGATAGATAATGTCATAAATAAATTTAAATTTTCAACCAAAGAAAAAAAAGAAACACAAAAAATAGTATGGAAAAAAGTTCTAAATAAATCATTCTTGACAAAAAGAGAAATCTTTGGATTGTTTGGCTTATTCAAAAAATTAAAGTGAATTATTCTATGGACTCGCCGGGAATTGAACCCGGAGTCTCTTCGTTGCGAACGAAGTGTCATGCCATTAGACCACGAGCCCAGATTATTTTTTTTTATCAAAATATGCCTTTATTTTTTCATTAAGAGAAGCCTTAGCATTACTTCCTAATTCATAATAAACTTTTTCTGCCTCATTTCCCCAAGAATAATCTCCTTTGACCTTACCTGCTTTCTTTATTCTAAATTCTCCAGTATCAAGACCCGTCCTTAAATTATAATAAATGGACCTCAATGTAACCTTTGGAAAAAGATGTAAATAAATCTTATAAATATCATAACCGCATCCTTCTCCCATAACATACAGAATCTCAACAACATTCTGTCTTATCTGGCTTCCTATTGGTCTTCCTTTCATATATTAGAAAATCATTAGTTATCTTATATATTTTTCCATAAAAAAACAGTTCCTAATTAAAAAATAAAAAGATTATTAAAACAAAAGATAAACATATCTTTTATGAAACTAATCTTATTACTTTCAAAAGAGCATCTAAAACTTGCGCAGGATGAAGCGATTGCAATAATTAAACCTTCAAAGGTAATAAAACATTCAAATCTTTTAATTCTAGAAACAGATAATCCAGAAAAAGCAAATCGACTTGCATATACAAAAAGGATATATCAATTCTTGTTTAAATCAAATATAAAAAATATAATAAAAAATATGAAAGAATTTGGATGGCAGTCAATCTACAAAAAAGACTTCTGCTTAAGAATCCATAATATACAAGAACTTTCAGAAAGAAACCTTGCTGGTTATATCTGGGATAGAATACAGAATCCAAAGGTAAATCTAAAAAATCCAAAAACACATATAGAATTAATCAACAACAACAATAGTATATTCTGTGGATTACTCATAAAAGAATTAAAGCATGAATTTGAAAAACGCCATCCAAAAAAATGGCCAGCTAAACATCCCTCCACATTAAGACCAAGACTAGCAAAAGCATTAATCAATCTATCCGGAATAGAAAAAGGAAAATTATTAGATCCATTTTGTGGTGGTGGTGGAATTTTAATTGAAGCCTCATTAATGAATTACAAAATAGTTGGATATGACCTATCAAAATATATGTTGATAAGATGTGAAAAAAATCTAAAACACCATAAAATAACAGAATATAAACTAAAGTACAAGGATGCAACAAAAAAACTGGAAAAGGCAAATCTAATTGTAACAGATCCGCCATATGGAATGACAACAAGTTTGTTTAGAAAAGATATCTCAAAATTATATGAAAAATTCCTCAAGTCTGCAGAGTTATCCACAAATCATCTTGTTATGATATTTCCAAATAAGATAAAACATAAAGAACTAATCAAGTTAACAAAATTCAAATTAAAAAATCAATATAAAATAAGGGTGCATAGATCCTTAACAAGAAACATATGCGTCTTAGAAAAGTAAAAATATATAAACAACTAAAATAAACAAAAAATAAAAATGAGGTTTGATGTAATTACAGTTGGTAGTTCTACAGTTGATGTTTTTGTAAGTACTAATGTAGAAACTATTGGCAAAAAAAGGAATCATAAAGTCAAAAAAATGTTGGCTTATCCATTAGGCTCCAAATTACTCATCAAAGAACTTAAAGTTACAACTGGTGGAGGTGGAACAAACACTGCAGTCTCATTCTCAAGATTAGGAAATAAAACAGCTTACCTTGGAAAGATTGGCAATGATGAAAATGGAAATATTATTCTAGAAGTACTAAAAAAAGAAAATATTAATTTTATTGGTGTTAAAGGAAAAGAACAGACAGGATATTCTGTAATCCTAGATAGCAAGGCCCATGATAGGACAATATTAACCTATAAAGGATGCAATAATAATCTAAGATTCAAAGAAATAAGATTAAGCAAACTGAAAACAAAATGGTTTTATTTTTCTGCAATGCTTGAAACTTCTTTCAAAACTCTAGAAAGACTAAGCGCATTTGCAAAGAAAAACAAAATAAAGATTGCATTTAACCCAAGTAGCTATCTTGCAAAGAAAGGGGCAAAATATCTTAAAAACATATTAAAAAATACAACAGTTCTTGTCTTAAACAAAGAAGAAGCCTCTAGTGTAGTAAGGGGAAAAACAACAGAAGACATATTAAAGAATTTAACAAAACAAGGTCCACAAATAGCTGTAATTACTCATGGAAAAAACTATGTTGCAGCATATGATGGAAACAAATTTTACAAGATTAAACCACACAAGATGAAAGTAGTTGAATCTACTGGTGCAGGAGATGCATTTGCCTCAACATTTATCTCTTCATTAATAAAAAACAAAGATATTGAAACATCATTAAAATCTGGATTAATAAATGCAGAATCTGTTATAACACATCATGGGGCAAAGAATAAATTATTGAAATCATCAGAATTAAATAGACTATTGAAGAGAAAGAGAATAAAAGTTAAAGTGTACTAAAAGCAAAAACTATATATTTGATTAAATCAATTTAAAACAAAAAAGAGGTAAAATGAATCTTGATAGGATAACAACAAAAGGTAAAGCTATTTTCTTAGCCTATGATCAAGGTTTAGAACACGGTCCAATTGAATTCAACTTAGATAATGTAGATCCTTCTTTCATAATTGATATTGCTAAAAAAGGAAATTATAATGGTATTGTATTCCAACATGGGATAGCAGAAAAGTATTATCCAAAGAAAAAGCAAAGCATTCCTTTAATTTTAAAATTAAACGGAAAAACTAAACTTCCTAATATGGAACCAATGTCAAGGCAAGTATGCTCAGTTAAAAGAGCAATAAATCTAGGTGCAGAAGCGGTTGGTTATACATTATACATTGGCTCTGAATTTGAATCAGAACAATTTCAAGAATTTGGAAAGATTGTAGAAGAAGCCCATCATTATCATATTCCAGTAATTGCATGGATATATCCAAGAGGTAAAGCTATTCACAAAGATACTACAACAGAAGTCTTAGCTTATGCTGCAAGAGTTGCTTTAGAATTAGGGGCAGACATTGTAAAAATCAAATACAATAATGAACTTGAAGGATTTAAATGGGTTGTTGAATCTGCAGGAAAAACAAAAGTAGTTGTTGCTGGCGGAAGTAAAATAGGAATAGCAGATTTACTACAACAAACTTATGAGATAATGCAGGCAGGAGCATCAGGCATAGCTATCGGTAGAAACATATGGCAACACAAAGACCCATTAAAAATAACTAAAGCATTAAAGAGCATAATCTTCAACCACAAAACTCCAGAAGAAGCCAAAAAGTATCTGTAAAAAGAAAAGTATATATATCAATTCATTTTATAAATTAAATAAAAAGGTGATTAAGATAGAAAAAGAGCATTCATACGGGATTCTTGCAATTGTTGCCATAGTAGCAATAGTCGCATTATTCAATCTTTCCTCTACAAAAGTTATTACAACTACTGAAAGTTCTATTAAAGAATCAAGTAATTTAGTTGGTGAAGCAATGGCCAAAAATATGTTTAATACTATTAAAGATGATCATTATGATAATTTCCCAGGTTGTGAAGAGTTAGATCCTTATGAATGGGATGGAGCAAGTACAGTAATAACAGTTATTCAATTATTCATTGATGATGTGGAATCTACTGCTCTAAATGATATGGTGGCTGCTTTTAAAGATGGTGAATGTAGGGGAGTAAGTATAGCAGCAGATTATGGTTTAGGTTATATCTCACATGAACTTATGATTTATACAGAGACCGCTGGTGAATTAATTACTTTCAAAGCTTATGATCATTCAAGATCTGCAATTTTACCAATAACTCAAACCTATAATGTTATCCTAGGAGATATAATCAGTGGGGATGGGGAAGGTGAGGGATTTTTAAATCCATGGGAATTATACGCCATAGGTCATAATATAAGACATAGGATAACTACTTAACTTAAAAGTAGTAACATAAACAAAAACCTTATATATTACTACTTTCTATATAATTAAGATGGAAGGGTATAATAAAATAGCTAAATCTAAAGACATAAACATAGTTCAAAAAATAAAAAAGAATAGTCTTCCATATATTGCATCATTAGGGCTTATTTTTACTGGTTGTGCAAATAATACTTATTTAAACCAAGATACTAATCAAGAAAAATCAATTGAAAATAGATTAACAAAACACCAAAACAAAAGCTTTCCTGGGTGCGAATCTTTTGATCTTCATCAGTTTGAATTTAATGCAAACGTAGTTAGTAGATTGTATATTGATGGAATAAAATCAAATGATTTGGAAGATAAAGTGGCTGTTTTTGATAAATATGGTGATTGTAGAGGTATAAGTTCTGCTACACATTATGATCTAAGTTATCATGGTTTAAATTATATATCACATGAACTTTTTATTTATAGTAATAAACCAGGGGAAACACTAACATTCAAAACGTATGATGCTTCAAAAAATAAAGTTCATAATATTATTGAAACATATAACTCATTTGTTCCAGATGATATTCTAGCTGGTTTCTTAAATCCATTTGATATGCACGCCGTTTCAAAAAAAGATTAATACCTAATCAAAATGCCCATACTTCCCCCTTAAAGGGACAAACATAAAGTCTCCCAAGTATTCTTCTTTTAATTTCCCTTTCTTCTTTATTCCTTTAATCATTCTCTGTCCAAATGATCCACCAACAGGGGCAACAATTATGCCTCCTTCCTTAAGCTGTTCAATCAAAACCTTAGGGATCTCAGGACAACCAGCAGTAATTATAATTTTATCGTATGGCTTTTCTTTCTCATAACCCCTACTCCCATCCCATTCTATAACTTTAACATTCTTAATCTTAACCTTTTTCAGATTACTCTTAGCGAATTTAACAAGTTCAGGAATTATCTCAGTAGTATATACCTTTTTAGCCAATTTGCTCATAATTGCTGCCCCATAACCGCTTCCAGCCCCAACCTCAAGAACTTTATCTGTTTTCTTTAACTCCAATGCTTCCACCATCAATAAAACTGTGGTTGGCTGAGATATTGTCTGATCATACCCAATATGTAATGGGCCATCATAATATGCCTCATTCTTAAACTCAAGAAGAACAAACTCCTCCCTTAACACAGATTCAAACGCCCTTATAACTTTATTATCTTTAATAATCTTAAAATCTCTCCACCTCTTTACAAGAATTTCCTTCATATTTACAAAGAATAACTCAAAACTTAAAAATCTTTTTACAAAAAGTATAAATACCAAAAAGAAATCTCTCAATTAATGCAAAAAATAGCCTTAATCTTAATCTTCACATTATTAATCCTAGTTCCAACAATAACAGCAACAACAGGGCACATGAAATTATTGGCAGTAATAGACCCAGAAACTAAAAGAGGGGGAATTGCCGATCTATATCTTACAATAAAAGAAGGAGAAGGTAGGGTATTCCTTGACACCTCACCATTAACAAAGATAGACACCCAGATGTCAACAAGGATGGCAAAAGAGATAGCATGTGAATTTCTAGAACATAACTGCGAAAAAAAGGATTTTTTCTATACCATAAGATCCACATCCCCCATAGTTGGTGGACCAAGTGCAGGAGCAGCAATATCTGTCTTAACAATTGCCCTCCTAGAAAATTTAAACATAAACGAAGAAGTATCAATAACAGGAACAATTAATTCTGGAGGCATTATAGGTCCAGTTGGAGGATTAAAGGCAAAGATAGAAATCGCATCAAAAAAAGGGATAAAAAAAGTTCTAATTCCAAAAACATCACTATTAGCAGAAGAAAATGATTCAATAACCCTACAAGAATTTGCAAATAATCTTTCAATAGAACTAAAAGAAGTTGGAAATCTACATGAAACCCTATACGAATTTACAGGAAAACGCTATAAAAGAATAACAAAACCATTAGAGATAGACCCAATATATCAACAAACAATGAAGAATATTTCCATAAAACTCTGCGACAAAACAACCATCCTAATACAACAAGTGAAACAAATTGAATTAACCAACACCAGCAGATATATAGAAGCAATTAATCTAACAGAAAGTGCAGAACTTGCAAGAAACAAATCATTATATTATCCTGCAGCATCTTATTGCTTTGGGGCAAACATAAAGCTCAGAAACATATTAACAGAAACTTTCAATAGAAACAAGATTGTTGCAGAACTAAACAATCTAAAATCTGAAATAAAAGAATTTGAAAATAATTTAGACAGAAGAAAAATTAACACAATAACAGATCTACAAACAAAGATAATTGTAAAAGAGCGTTTATTAGATGCAAAAGATTATTTAACAAAAGGATTTGAACAGATAGGTGAAGATGATAATTCTGCATACAATTTAGCATATGCGATAGAACGATTTTATAGTGCGGTTGCTTGGAGTGGATTCTTTGATAAAGGGAGGAAAACATTAAAATTAAAAAGTTCTCAGATAAGGGACTCTTGTTTAAATAAGATATCTGAAGCAGAAGAACGTTATCAATATGTTAAGCTCATAACACCATTTCCCCTAGATACAACAAGACGTGAGCTAGATTATGCATATAAACACATGGAAGAAAACAACAATGAATTATGCATATTTAAGGCAAGCAAAGCAAAAGCAGAACTAGATGTAACACTAAGCGCAATGAATGTAAGAGAAGAAAAACTTGGTGAATTAATAGATGAAAAACTAAGGGCAACAGAAGAACAGATAACGCAAGAAACGGATAAGGGCAGATTTCCAATATTAGGATATAGTTATTACCTTTATGCAAAAGATCTAAAAGAGACGAATAAAGTATCTGCATTAATTTATGCAGAACTTGCTCTAGAGTTAAGTAATATGTGGCCCTATTTTAAAGAACAAACAATCTATAATGAAAAAACAACAAAAAATCTAAAATCATTACAGGTATTCATAGGTGGAATCCTTATAGGAATGTTAATAATGCTTGGTCCAATATTAATTCAAAAAATAAAGCCAAAAAAGATTTCTAAAAGAAAACGTAAATGATTATAAAACCCCTACAAGCTTTTACCGAAGCAAAAGCCTATAGGGGAAAAAGAGGTGATTATTAAACGGTAAGTAGAACTTCCACCCCCCGTAACTATGTTAGAGTAGTACTCATATTTAAACCTTTCGTTTTTTAAGCATTCAAGAGTAGTAACAAATATTGAAGGATTTTCAGGATTTCTTAATTAAAGCTTATTAATCTCTAAAAAGCAATAAAGTGCATGAAATATATTGCCCTAATAATCGTATTATTGTTAACTTCCTGCACAAAAATCCCCCAAGAAATAAACTCACATCCGCAGGTATATTTCTGTCCAAGAGATAATTGCGCAATAATCTTAGAGGAACTAATAAAAAACTCAAAAGACACCATACACTGCGCATTATATGATCTGGATTTAGATAATATTATAACATCATTAAAGAAAAAATCAAGTTACATAGATGTAAAAGTCATTTTAGAAGATACAACAATAGAAAAACACGATTTCATAAGATTTGATTATGACAAACAGCAGATGCACAATAAGTTCTGTATCTTTGATAATAGAATAGTGTTGACTGGTTCATTTAACCCTACATTCAGAGGAAACACAAAGAATAATAATAATATCATAATAATACAGTCAAACTACATATCAAAAAACTATGAAAAAGAATTCCAGGAAATATGGAACAAAAAAGAATCAAAAACGCCATACCCCCTAATCCATTTAAACAACAAAACAATAGAAACATTATTCTGCCCAGAAGATAACTGCAAAGAAAGAGTGATAGAAACAATCAATAACGCAAAAAGTTCTATTTACTTCATGTTATTCTATATGACAGATAGAGATATTGCAAACATAATAATAAAAAAACATCAGCAAGGAATCAAAATCAAAGGTATTCTAGAGAAAAGGAACAATAATAAATGGAGCCAGTTCAACTACTTAAACAACTCAAATATAGACATAATTCTTGACAAAAACAATGCAAATCTCCACCACAAAGTATTCATAATAGACAACAAAACAGTAATAACTGGTTCTTATAATCCAACAAAGAATGGAAACTTACATAATGATGAAAATATATTAATCCTCCACAACAGAGAAATAGCTTCAAAATACCTTGAAGAATTTAATTATATCTATACTTACAATGTAAGTATATAAAAATCAAAAAGCATATAAACCGGACATTTTTCTCCAACTACTATGGTTTATGAAATTAAAGATATAACTCTTGCAGAACAGGGACAAAAGAATATAGAATTTGCAGAATCCCAGATGAGTGCTCTGCTAAAAATAAAAGAGCGCTTTGAAAAAGAACTTCCATTAAAAGGAATAAAGATAGGCATGGCCCTTCATGTCACCAAAGAGACTGCTGTATTGGTAAAAACCTTGATAGCAGGCGGAGCAGAAGTTTCTATCTGCTCTTGTAATCCACTTTCAACACAGGATGATGTAGCTGCAGCATTAGCAAAACAAGGGATTGATGTATTTGCATACAAAGGAGAATCAACAGAAGATTATTATAAATTTCTAAAGGCTGTAGTAAAATTCAAACCCCAAATAACAATAGATGATGGATGTGATTTAGTAACAGAGATACACAAGAACAAACCAGAACTGATAAAAGATATAATTGGCGGAGCAGAGGAAACTACAACAGGGATAATAAGATTAAAGGCCATGGAAAAAGACAAAGCATTGAAATATCCAATTATAGCTGTAAATGACAATAAGACAAAACACCTTCTAGATAATTTCTATGGAACTGGACAGAGCGCAATAGATGGAATAATACGGGGAACAAACATACTCTTTGCTGGAAAGAATGTTGTTGTATCTGGCTACGGAGACTGCGGAAAAGGTGTTAGCCTAAGAGCTAAAGGCCTAGGATCTAATATCATTGTAACAGAAGTAAATCCATTTAGGGCACTTCAAGCAAAATTAGACGGCTTTCGTGTAATGCCAATGAAAGATGCTGCAAAGATTGGAGATATCTTCATAACAGTAACAGGAAACAAACACATCATAAAGACCGAACACATGAAAGTGATGAAAAACAATGCAATTATTGCAAATGCGGGTCATTTTGATATAGAAATTGACTATAAAGGTCTTGAGGAAATGGCAAAAAATAAGAAAGAAATAAGGCCACTTGTCGAAGAATTTACCTTAAACAATGAAAATAAGATAATCATACTTGCACAGGGAAGATTAGTTAATTTAGCAATTGCAGAAGGCCATCCAAGTGAAGTCATGTCAACATCATTCTGTGGCCAAGCACTTGCATGTGAATACTTAGCAAAAAACAAAGGCAAATTAAAACCAAAAGTCATAAAATTACCAAAAGAGATTGACAACACAATATCACAGCTTCAGTTAGAAGCTCTTAATGTAAAAATAGATTCTTTAAGTAAAGAACAGATAAAATATCTAGAAAGCTGGGAAGAAGGGACTTAATCTTTTTTTTCCTCTTGCTTCTCTTCAGTTTTTTCTTCTTTATCAATACCAAGCTCTTCCTTTACTTCTTCTTCAGAAGGGGTATCCACTTTATCCTTGACATACTTCTTAACAAGATCCTTATATTCAATAAATTCCTTGCTCGCCTTAATATCCTTAAATGCCTTGCTCGGGATCTTCTGCAATAATCCAACAGAAAAATCAATTAGTGTCCTTACATCATTAACGGTTGCCTGACTCTTAAGCTCTGCCACTTCCATATCATCTTCTAAATCTTCCGTCTTACTCTTTTTTAATAGATTCATGAATCGTAATTTTCCTAACAATCTATGCAATTTACCAACCCTATTTCTTTCTTCTTTCTCAATCTTTTCTATTTCCTCAATATCCTCTTCCAATTCATCTAAATCTTGTCCTTCCTTAACAGAAATCTCAATATTCTCTTGCTCTTCTTCTTCTGATTCTTCTGCAAGAGACCCTTTTGGTTTAAATACATCCAACAGTTTTGATATAAACCCCGGTTCTTCTTCAACAATAACAGATTCAGTATCTTTAAATTCCACATCCTTGAACTTTCTTTGCTTTCTACCAAAATTTAATACATCAGAAAGAGATATTGTTGGGCCTTCTTTCTTTCTTACCTTTCCTAGATAACTATCTAAGTTTCTGTTAAAATCTTTTTGGTCCATCTTTACTTTTATGGTGATAAAGGTATATATATGTCTTTCGTTTTTTTCTTAATACCTATAAATACATCTTTTTCCATAAGAAATAAATGTTATCCAAAACCAACCAAAAACTTCCTATAACGAACAACCACAGTGGTGCACCAAATATTTCATTTTCTCGACGAGAAAGTCTCAAAGAAATATCAAAAAAGTCTTATTTTTGTCTCAAAAGTTCCATAGGAAGTAAAGGGGTGTCCTCGATGAGTTTACAAAAGAAACAAGGGGGTGTCTCAAAATAGCCTCATTATAAAATATAATCTGTCTCAATGAGACAGAAAATTATTTAAATAAAACAATATTTATATTAACAACAATGGGGGAAGATATTGACCAATTAAAACAAGGACTTAGAAACAGCTTTAGTAATATAAAAGAAGATATTACATCAAATACAACCAAGATTAAAGAACTTGTAGATCAAAATAAAGAATTAAAAGATACAATAAATGAACTAAAAAGAACAATCAAAGATATTACAAACAATCAAAGCAAGGATCTTCTAAAGGAAGACATGCTAACAAAGATTAAACGAAACAGAAAAGAGATAGTAAAGGCAAAGATTCTAGAGCTTGTTCAGACAGAACGTTATTCTATACCGGAAATAAAAGATATAGTCGTAGACAGGGATAATTATTGCTCTAAAGCCACATTCTATAGATACATCTCAGATATAAAAAACATGATAGAAGAGATAAAGATTGGAGATAAACAAATAGCAGTACCAATTAAAATAAATTAGTATCTTCTTTTTCTTAAATTTATAACTACTAAAGTGATTATGATAATAATAATAAATCCTATTCCAAACCATAATCCTTTACCTATTCCGGAAATTGCCTCCAAAAATAAAGATTCATCACAATCCTCAGGGCAATTGTCCTTATTCTCATCTTCTTCACAAACTTCATTACCGCAAACAGCTATTTCGGTTTCAGCTTCATCTGCTTCAGCCTCTGCTTCTTCTTCAACATCAGCTGTTGAAGAAATAGTAAAACTCCAACTATAACTACTAGTTGCCGTATTTCCTGCAGTATCCTTACACAGTGCATATACAGTATATTCCCCATCATTTAAAGAATCACTGAACTCATAACTATGACTGGTCTCAGTTCCACCAAATGCATAATCTAATGATCCATATACCTTGCTACTAAAATCAAACTTACATGTTGCATCTTCATCTGAGGTTACACTTAAGCTTGGAGTATTATCATCAATAGTTCCAGTTGGTGATCCATCACTTGCAGTAGGTGCAATAGTATCTGTTGTTGTTGTTCCAGCACTACTTCCTTCTCCTTCTCCTTCTCCTTCTCCTTCTCCTTCTCCTTCTCCTTCTCCACCATCAGAAGTAGTTGTTAATTTATAAGTAGAATAACCAAGAGTTGTTGGAATATTACATGTAACAGAACTACTTGTAGTAATACAATTCATATAACTAGTAACATCAGTACAATTATTTCCATTAATATCACAATGTTCAACAGTTGAACTATCTCCACCCGTATTCCAAGTTATCTGTGTAGAATCCGGAGTTAATTTAGACACAAGATTATTCCAAGTATCACTCTCCATACCAACCAGATCATTTGTTGAGTCACAAACAATATCACTTAAATCAATATTTTGTGTACCCTTCACATCAACATCAACAAACTTCAAAGAATATCCAGAACTTGAACAATTTATTGTCAGATTCTGATGCATAGAAACACTTGTATTCATACTCTGGGCATAGCTTCCTACATCAAAAATGCCAAAATCAACACTAAATCCTGATGGGGCTGTAGCACCAAAATAAAAGTTCTCAACCTCTTTTGCTGTAGTAAAATTAGAACACTTACTATAAGCACAATTTGCACTTGGATCACATGTAATATATTTATAATAATAAGTAGTTCCATTAGTTAATCCATTAATATCAACTCCGTGGAATGGCTTGTAATCATCATAACCACACCAAGTTTCACTACATTCTTCACCAACATCAACATATGAATTATTTAATTGCATACAATCACTATCATTATAATAAAATTCAACAGTTAAATTTGCGGGTTCATTAGTATCTGCAATTATAAATGCCCCATCATAAAACTCATCTACAGTATGGAATGTTACAGATGGACTTGTCTTATCATTAACATCTACTTCAAAGTTAAATCCTGAACTTACACCAGAAGTCAAAGGATTATATTTACAATCAGAATCATCCTCATCAGTATCTCCATCCCCATCATTGTCTTTATTATCTGTACAATCATATTCAAATGGCTGATAACCGAACTGTTTAATGTATTTACAATCAGGATCTTGATCAGGGGTTAATCCATCACCATCCATATCTTTAAATCCAAAACAATCTTCCATCACAAAATCAATAGAACCAGGTGAATAATAATATGGTCCCGCTTCATCAGTTACATTAGTCTCATTATATCCATCACCAATAGTGGCAACAAGTATTCTAAGATTATCACTAGAAATCTCAAAATTGGATTTCTTTAATACTAAAATATTAAGGCCAGTAAATGTTGGGGTACATGTATCTCCTAGGAAAGACATACCAGCAGGCCCACAATCAGTCATCTCACAAGCATCATCCACAGTAGATAATGTTACTCCCTGCATCAAAGTCCAATTGCCCTGAATACAACGATATGCAAAAGTCTGCGTTACATTATCAGTACTATTACTTGTAGCTTTCAAAAATAATTTATAATCATAACCAGTATAATTTGCACCACTACCAAAGGTTGCATTACATCCACCGGATGAATTACCATCACTATCTAAATATCTTATGTATGTTCCATTTGCTGTTCCGCCAAACTTACTGCAAACAGCAGAGGCAGTTGCATTTGCTAAGGCAAATCCAATATCCATATTCTCTCCATAAGGATCATCATGTATACCCACATCTAAAATTTCAAGATGGTCATCCACATTATCATCGGCATCAATGCCCATAATAACTGGTGGTGACTCTAAATCCATACCACCCATCATATGTTGATCAAACAAGGGGTCACACCATTCTTGGCCCCCCATACTATCATGATAAAAGCAAAGTTGAGTATTATTAAGATGATTAGGTAAATCATCAACTCCGCGATGAGATTCATTATATGCAAGAGTCCCATTAATTATTATTGCCTCACAAGCAGATTGATTAGTATTATCAAAATCCATACAAACCTCATGTATAATATTCTCTGGAATAAATAACCCACCCCCTCCTCCACCCATGGAACCACCACCCAGATCACCCATACCAAATCCACACATAGGGTCATTACTACATTCAGAATCAGAACAATCTGCTAATCCATCTTCATCTTCATCTCCTGGTATAAAACATATCTCTGGGGAAGTTCCATTCTGTAAACATAAATACATGGGACTATCAGTAAAAGGATCAGTTACATAAGTTCCATTCCAATGGCAACCAGTACCATTACCTAAGATACCACATTGAGGTTCATCCCAAGCAGCTAAACAATTCTTATTAGGGTCTTTTAAATCAGCAATAGCAGCTGGATCACACCAACCCCAATCAGTATTATAACTATCATTTACCCAACTACAATTGGCAGCGCTAGTAGAGCACATGTTTTCTTCAAAACAATCAAAACAACTCCCTTCACAGTTTCCCCCTCCAAAAAACATCATTTCCATAGGAAAATCACACCATCCATAATCATTGAATGCATATTGATCTGCATGCCACTCACAATTTCCACTTGCAGCATTTGAACTGTCACATGCAGATTCTGCAGTAGAAACATCTGCCCAATCAGTTCCATCTGATTTAAATTCACAAGCCCAACAAGAATCATCACAATCCTCTGTTCCTTGACCAAAATTAAATTCACACCAGCAATCTTGATTACCAGATCCATCTATAGTCATACAATTCCAAGATCCGCCACCAAATACACAGCTATTAGAGTCTTCAAAACCACCAAAGTCAAAATCTCCACTTTTATCATCACCAAATCCCCCGCCACCATAAAAATCAGTACCACATTCATCATTTCCAGTTAAATTGAAAGCACAAGGTAAAAAATAATCTTGCTTTAAAGTATCGCACGTAGTTTTATTATCACCAGCATCTTCACAGGTACTAATATTTATTCCACCAATACTAATTTCATTATAATTTAAATTACAACTAGAAACACCTTGTGAACAATAACTTCCATTAATTTCATTAGTACTATTCCAACTACATCCAGGCAATGCACCACAATCACAAGTATTCTTTAGTCTTATATCTGAGCATTCCATTGCGTCACTAGCTGCATCAGTACCTGCTGCAGAAGGATCATGCCCTTCACACCAACCAACTTGCTTATTTTCACAAAAACTTCCTGAACTGGATAAAGTATTCGTAGAATTACAATATAAACACCCAGTAATATTTCCACAAACATTAGGATTATTATCTGCAAACCAACACCTTACATCATCAGCATAATCAAACATTCCTTCTCCATACTCATACATCTCACAACCACCAGTTGAATTCCAAAAACCACCAGAACTGATACAAGAATCTGCATCATTATATCCACTATAACCGGCATTACTGCAAGTATTAGTAGAATTATCCCAAAAACAGGATTGTCCCTGAGAAATTAAATCATTGCATTCATTACCATTAATTGATTCCTGACATTGCTTCATAATACAACAACCATCAGAATCAGGACAAGAACTACCTGTATCCCACTGACATAATCCATCAATAAATGTAGAATCCTGACAATAAGTGGCATTAGTTCCTGCTCTTGATCCACAATCAAGTTGAGTACAACAACCAATATTAGTAAGATCAGTTATTCCCCATGCCCATTCATAATTATTTATATTTACATCACACCAATTATATTGATTCCCTATATTATTTGCCCAAGTACAATCTAAAGTTGAACTGGTACATGCACTATAATCTGCAGTATAGTCTTCACAATATGGTTGATTACAACATCCATCAGGATCGTAACACCAAGTATTATTCTCTGTAGGTAACCAAGTACAATTATTTGATTCACAAGAATCTTTATCACCATCAAAATCCCAGCAAAGTTCTCCTTCTTCTCCCCCTACTGTAATATTACCAATCATATCTAAAGGATGCGTTTCACACCTATATTGACCAAAAGAATTATCATCATGAAACTGATCTAAAAAATAATGTGTAGCAGTAAACGCTATAATCTGTCCATTATCTGTCCAATTAATCTCAGAATTTCCTTCTAATGTTCCATTTATTGCAGAACCTTGAGCCAAAAGAACAGTAGTATTTGTCCCATTATTTGAAACAATTTGGAATGGGTGAGTTGTATTAACAGTATTATCAATATAATAACGAAGACCAATGATAAATGTAATTGAAGGGTCAAGATTACCTACATTTGCACCAAGTTCATTATAAGGATCATATTTAGCTGTAATATTATAATTATCATCTCCGTCTGCAGCCAAAGTAAAATTGATAAACTCATCATGATCTGTAGCATAAACTTGAGAGTGAAAAATAGAAAAGATTAAACCAAATATTAATAGTAATATTATTCCCCTTTTCAAAAAACACCACCAGATTTATTTAATAAAATATTTAAAAACAAACTATTATATAAATGTTATGTCAAAAAAATAATATGATAATAAATAAAACAAAAAAGACAATAATATCAAAAAAATATAAACAATGCAAAACTCTTTTATCAAAGACAATTGGATTAATGTTTTCCATTAAACCCAAAACTCTTTTATTTATCTGGAAACAAGAAAAAATAAGAAGTATTCACATGTTCTTTGTTTTCTTTCCAATTGATTGTATTTACTTAAACAAAGAAAAAAAAGTCATATCCCTAAAA
>JAHWIG010000025.1 GCA_019322735.1 Candidatus Woesearchaeota archaeon
AAGAATATATAGTTGATGAGTATATAGACAATGATGAGATAAGTGCAGTAGAAGAGGGTTTTATGCAAGGGTATTTAGCATCTTAAGGTGATAAAATGTGGTTCAACAAAACAAGTTATATTGAATGGAATGACTATAAGAAAAAAATCGATATATTGGATTTATTTTGGTGGCAGCAGAGTGTTAGAAAAAGAAACTTAAAGAATCTACAGTAGTTCCAAAAGATTTTTATACTATTTCTGCATTTTATATTAAGGGGGTTGTGGAGAGATTCTTATAATGAGGATAATAAATAAAGAAGAATTCGAGTTAGAACAAGAACAGTTCTTTGAACAGATATTAAAGGGAGATGTATATATACATCCCACTGATACTATCTATGGTTTAGGAGCTAATGCTACAAACAAAAAAGCTGTTCAGAAGATAAGGGAACTGAAAAAAAGGGAAGATATGCCTTTTTCTGTCATTGCACCATCAAAAGAATGGATAAAGGAGAATTGTGAATTGAATGAAAAAGTAGAGCAATGGATAGAAAAACTTCCTGGGCCATATACATTGATTCTTAGATTAAAGAATAAGGATGCAATTGCTGATAATGTTGCTCCTGGTTTGGATACTGTAGGGATAAGGATTCCAGATCATTGGTTTAGTATGGTAGCTAATGTGATTAATATTCCACTTGTAACTACTTCTGCCAATATTGTGGGTGGAGATTTTATGACTTCTCTTGATAACCTTAATATTGATATAAAGAGCAGAGTTGATTTTATTGTCTATGAAGGGAAAAAGAAAGGCAGGCCTAGTACATTAGTTGATTTAAGCAAAGAAGGAGAAGAGATTAAGACTCGTTAATCATCAAGCATATCATCTACATCAAATGTTTCTGGTTTTTTTGTCTCTGGTTCAGTTTCTTGTGAATCCTGCTTATTCTCTGAAAACATATTAAACATTTCTGGTGATGCATCCATAACAGAAGGAGATTCTTCAACAATGGTTGAATGTGTTGCACTCATCAAATTTTCCAAAAGAGATATCATCTTCTTGATTTCTTCATTGGAATCTGTTTTTGTGTCGATTGTTATTTTCATAATGATTGCAAGTTTATTGTATTATAAAAATCTTTCCAATGTTTACCATTTAATGACTAATTTTTTTACAGAATTATGCCAGTCATCAATACTTTTAAGGATTTTTTTCTTTAATTCCTGTTTGTTCTTTATGGTGTAGGAAAATGAATATCCGCCTGTTGCCAGATTTGTCTGTATTCTCTTTACAATATTCTTTTCAGTCAATGATTTTATTGCTTTTTGAACTGTGCTTCTGTCTAGATTTAGTTTATTAGATAGAGATTTTATTGACATTGATCCTTTAGCAGAGATTAAGAACAAGAATAATGTGTATTCTGTCTTATTTAGATTAAAACTACATTTTATTATATCTGCAAAGTCAATATTTTTACATGCAAATGACGCTATCATTTTATTTTTTCTTATTTATTGATTTAGTTACTCGTGATATTGCTAATATGTATGTTGCCATCCTCATATCTGTTTTATGTTTTTTTTGTATTTCATATATTTTATTGAACGCATTAATCATTATTTTCTTTAATTTTTTAATAACTTCTTCTTCCCTCCAATAACAATTAGTTAAATTTTGCATCCATTCAAAATAACTTACGACAACCCCCCCTGCATTTGCTAATATGTCTGGGATTACTATTACCTTATTATTAAATAAAATTTTATCTGCATTTGGTGTTGTTGGTCCATTTGCTAGTTCTAAAATTATTTTTGCGTTTATATTTGATGCGTTCTTTTTTGTGATTTGATTCTCTAGGGCCGCAGGAATCAATACATCCACATCCAACTCTAATAGTTTTGTATTGGTTATGTTCTTTGTAGAAGGAAAATTTTTTACATATCCTTTTTTCTTTTTGTAAGCTAGTAATAATTCTGGATTTATACCTTCTTCTGAATAGATTGCACCACTTGAATCTGATAATGCTACTATTTTATAATTTTGATTGTGTAAGAATTTAGCTGCAAAATAACCTGCATTTCCATAACCTTGTATTGCAACTGTTGTTTCTTTTGGTTTGAGCTTTAGTTTTTTTACCGCCTCATTTAATACATAAACTCCGCCTTGTGCTGTTGAAAATTCCCTTCCATGTGAACCCCCTAATTCTAATGGTTTTCCAGTTATTGCTGCAGGACTTGGCGTCCCTTCTAATCTAGAAAATTCATCCACCATCCAAGCCATAATCTTTGGATTGGTATATACGTCTGGAGCGGGTATGTCTTTATTTGGACCGATTATTGGTTTTATTGCTTTGATGTAGTTCCTACTTAATTGTTCAAGCTCTTTTTCTGATAATTTTTTTGGATCTACAATCACCCCACCTTTTGCGCCACCATAAGGAATATTAACTGCTGCACATTTCCAAGTCATCCACATAGATAATGCCATTATTTCTTCTTTTGTTACATCTGGATGAAACCTTATTCCCCCTTTTGTAGGTCCACGAATGTTGTTGTGTTGGGCGCGGAATCCTTTGAAGATTTTTATATTCCCATCATCCATCTTAACAGGAATATTGACTTCAAGAATTAATTGTGGTTGCTTTAGAATTTCATAAATATTTTTATCTAAATTAAGTATCTTTGCTGCCTCTTTTAGTTGTGCTTGTGCGTTTTTAAGTGGATCCATTTTCTAAAAAATCATCTATCTCTAATGCTGCTTTTGTTCCTGATCCTGCAGCTGTTGAGGCTTGTTTGTACTTTATGTCATGAACATCTCCGGCTGCAAAGACCCCTGGAACATCTGTTTTTACTTCATCTTTTGTAATTATGTATCCTTTTTTATCAAGCTTTATATGTCCCTTAAGGAAATCTGTATTTGGTTTATGGCCAATGGCTACAAATGCGCCCTGGCATTTTATTGTTGATGTCTTTCCTGTCTTTAAATTCTTTACCTTAACCCCCTCAAGTGTTTTTTCACCAAGGAATTCTTCTGTAACAGTATCCCAGACAAAGGAGATTTTTTTATTTTCAAAAGCTCTATCTTGTAAGATTGGAAATGCCCTTAATTTATCCCTTCTATGGATTACCTTTACTGATTTTGCATATCTAGTTAGAAAAATTGCTTCCCTCATTGCAGTATCTCCTCCACCTATGACAACTATATCTTTATCTTTAAAGAATGCCCCATCACAGACAGCACATGCAGATACTCCCTGTCCAGTCAATCTTTTTTCTGATTCTAAGTTAAGCCATTTTGCAGATGCTCCTGTTGCAATTACTACTGATCTTGATTTGTATTTGTTATCTCCAGAAGTTATTGTGAATGGTTTTTGGGAGAAATTTACAGATGTTGCATTGCCCGTTATTAGTTCTGCACCCATCTTCTTTGCCTGTTCCATCATCTCTTTCATAAGTTCTGGACCCTGGATTCCTTTTGAGAATCCCGGGTAATCCTCTACTTCTGTAGTTAACATTAATTGGCCCCCCGGAAGGTCACCGCCAATAATTAGTGTTTTTAAGTTTGCTCTGCTAGTGTAAATGGCGGCTGCCAATCCTGCTGGTCCTGATCCAAGAATGAGTGTATCATATATCATTTTATTTTTGAAATGATTGTATCTATCTTTTCTTTTAATACTTCTTTTGATGCAAAGCCAACTATTCTATCGATAACTTCACCTTTGTTTATGATTAATAATGTTGGAATTCCAGAGATTCCAAATTGTGATGCTATATCTTGATTATTCTCTGTGTTTACTTTTGCAAACTTTAATCTTTTACCATAGAATTCAGATAATTCTTCAAATACTGGGGCCATCATCTTACATGGCATACACCACTCTGCCCAAAAATCCACTATTGCTGGTTTTTTGCTCTTTAATATCTCTTTATCAATGTTATTTTTAGTTATCTCAATCATGTATATCCCTCCTTGTTTTGGGTGTGCTTATGGTGAGCACAACCATTTAAATACTTATTGGTGTTGTGAAATATATGTCTGTCATAAATCACACTAGAATAAATTTTGATAATTTAAGAATATATTATTTGCTGCTTCTTTTTCTGTTATATTTTTTATCTCTGCTATCTTTTTTATTGATTTTGTGATAAAACTTGGTTCATTTCTTTGATCTTTTTTCGGAGCTAAGAAGGGGGCATCTGTTTCTGTCAATAATTTTGATAATGGTGCGGTTTTTACTAGAATTTGGAAATGGGTACTTCTTGTTACTGAAGTTGGTATGGAAAAATAATATCCTTGTTTTATTGCTTCCTGTATCTGCTTTTTATTTCCTTCAAAGGAATGTAATATTATCTTTAATTTATAATCTTTTAATATTTCTAAAGTGTCATTTACTGCATTTCTTGAATGGATGAAGACGGGTTTATTCAGTTTTTCTGCTAAGTTTAATAGTTTTTTGAATGTGTTTTTTTGTTTTTTAAAGTCTTTTTCTTTTTTATGCCAATGATGATCAAGGCCTATTTCTCCAATTGCGATAATTTTTGACTTGTTCTTTCCTATCTGTTTTATTTCTTCATCTATCTCTTTTTGTGTTAAAGATATTGAATCTGTTGGATGGATCCCTAATGCTGGTTTTATTATTGGATAATTTTTGGATAATTTTAAAGTAGATTTATTTGTTTCTGGATTTGTTCCTGCATTGATTATTATCTTTATTCCTACCTTTTCTGCCCTTTTGATTACTTTATCTATGTCTTTGAATGATTTATGTTCCAAATGTGCGTGTGCATCTATCAATAGCATATTTATTGTTACTTCTTTTTGATTATATAATTCTTTTGATGTTGTTAAGATGAAAAGAATAATTTTCCTTATGTTGTAATTGAAATTGAAAACTATAAATCCAGGGGTTAATTATTTTAATTAAAAATAATTCACTCAATAATTTCTACCTTTAACTTATTTAAATCACAAAACTCTGTAGAAAAATTATAAGCTCCCGCATTAAGGAATATTAATTTATCTCCTACTTTTGGATTCTTTA
Organism: Candidatus Woesearchaeota archaeon; assembly: GCA_019322735.1. Lineage (GTDB taxonomy): Archaea > Nanobdellota > Nanobdellia > Woesearchaeales > BS150m-G63 > BS150m-G63. The sequence continues at coordinate 5,024 of JAHWIG010000025.1, forward strand.
AGTAAACCCTATAACGGAATAAATCCATTGAGCAAGGAGTGATCCCTTTAACAACATAAGCATCTCCTTTTTCCAATTCACCTTCAATCTGTAACTTAACAGGAACAATTAATGCATCCATATCTGAATTATAAATTGATGCATCCACAATTATATTACCATCATAAACATTTATTATTTTAGTTATTAGTTTTCCTGCTGGAGCAGATATAAATCTCCCTGGCTCAATCATTAATTTTATGTTA
>JAHWIG010000036.1 GCA_019322735.1 Candidatus Woesearchaeota archaeon
ATTTCTTTATCTTGTTATAGTCTTTACCAGTTCCATCAATCAAGAGTCCAAGGCGACCATCAATATAAGTATCCTTTTGTTTAGAGATAAGACTTTTGGCTCTGTCTCTCATGGCTTGACCTTCATCTGAATATATGTCTTCTGGTGTAGTTGCCATACCAACATCTTTTAACATTTTAGTGAATAGTGGGTCTGAGTCAATTACCTTTAGTCCATACGGACTTATTTTTCCAGCACCAGATTCTCTAGCAACATAAGATTTACCAGAGCCTGGCCCACCAGCAGTGTAAAATGCTTTGAATATGCCTGGGTCATTGACCCCTTCTTGTATAAAATCTTGAAATGTTTTCATTTTAGTCCTATACTTTTCTTATTAATAAGAGTTCTTATTTTAGATTCAGATATTATTTTAAAATTTTTCCATAAGCTTTTCAATCTGCGTTCCATGTTTTTTGTATACAAAGAAACAGGCATATAATTATCTTGATTTACATCGTGTTCGTAGCTACTTTTTGATGGATCAAATGAATCTGAGTGGGGATCTGAGGATTCAGGTTTCGCTTTACCAACATAGTTAGCCCACTCTTCAGACACATATACATTCTTAATTGATATCTGATTTATTATCTTCTCATCGTAAGCTGCATCCCATTGTGCACTTCTTCCTTTTTTTCTCAATTCTTGTTGGGCTTTCTTATTCTTTTTGATAATATTTTCACAATTATCAATCCATTCTTTAATAAATCGCCCTTTGTCTTTTTGAGGTAATTCATCTCCCATTTGACCCCATGCCAGAATTTCTTTTTGTTCAGTTTTTGGTAATTTCTTGTTTGGTGCAAAAAGAGCGTAGTCCAACTTTTCATAATCGGGCAATTTAATCATTATATTATGATATTTTTTAAACATCTTTTCCTGCATACGTTTCATATCTTTAAACAAACTAGGATACAGATGCTCCTCTATGTTCATTGCTCTTCTCCCAGCTTCCAATCGTATTGTGCGTATATCCATAGCAGCAGAAATCAATTCGATGCCTTCCAATTCTACTACAACCTCTCCATCAGTTAGAACACCATTAAACACCGCTCGATGGCCTATTTCTGTTATTGTTGAGATAGATGCTTTCTTTCCTTGCATTTGTACAACTCCTTCCAATCCATCTATATCAGTAATGTGCCATGCTTTAATTTTTGTAAGTTTACCAAATGCTCTTTCCAAAGCGGGGGTTGATAAAACCAATGGTAAATTCCTATATTCTGCATGCGCTTTCAATCCTGAAATATCAAAAATAAGCTCGTTGGTATCATAATTGTGCTGACTATGGTGTGGCTTCATTTCTGTTAGATAACCCTTAAATGTTTTCATTTTCCAATTTCTTTTTTAACAACTGCTCTTGTATAAATTTCTAATTCTATGGAAGCATCCCAAGTTTTTAATGGCCAGTTTGTTGAATTAACATATTCTATAATCTCTTCTTCTTTCTTATTGGGTGTTTCGGTGAATGTTATAAGATGTACTTTTTTGACTTTAATATTATTGACTATTTGTTCATCCCATGCATTATCTGTCATTCTTTTT
>JAHWIG010000037.1 GCA_019322735.1 Candidatus Woesearchaeota archaeon
ACGAAAAATAAAAGAGCACGGGATGAATTGAGAAAATATGGAAGAGCAATGAATGTAAGCTTAAATAAGAAACATTTTTATAATGAGAGTGTAGTAAATCAAATATCAATTAAGAATGTATATGCGGTTTTAGAAAAATGGGAAGCATTTGGAAGAACAGATTGGGGCTCCGAAGGCGATGATGAATTGAAATACATAAAAACTGTATGGAAAAATGTACAAATGAAATCGCAAAAAGAGTTAGTAACTTTGGTCAATAAAAAATGAAATCTTTTAAAGGATATCTAGAAGAAAAATTTCAAGATTGGAAAAGTGGATCAGGACCGGCATGGACTGAAAGTTTATCTACCATGTTGTTTGATCTACCAAGAGCAGGTCTTAAAGATTTGAAGATTCCTTTATCTTCTTCAATTATGAACAGAGTATGGCCAAAGTCGGTTCGTTCAAAAGCATTTCATGTAACTGATCTAGATGGTGTTTTTAAATTAACAAAAATGGGAAAGACAAAATCAATTTCTGCATTTTATAATATAGAAGATATTATGATTTCAAGTGGAATCAAAACAAATGGTGGTTATGTTGTAGAGTTAGAAGGTGATGTTCTTGCAGCATCACCAGATGATATTTCAAGTCAACCAGATAAGTCAGGTAGAAGATGGATAACTTTCAGTTCGCTCATGAATTCATCTACTGATGCTGATCCTGGTTTGGGAGGTAAAGCACATCTCAGAGGAATAGAAACAGATTTACAGGATGTATTAGTAAACATTCTTAAAAAAAATGGAGAAGATGTAGATGAAAGTAGTCGAGCTAATATAATCGGATTACAATGGTCGGGTCTTGGTATGAAAACTGGTGGAAAAGAAAAATCATTAATTATCAAAGATTATATTGATGGTATGGAAAAGATAATGAAGAAACATTCCAAATCATTACGTTCTGTACTTACAGATTATACCAAGAAAAGAACTCTTGAACCAGATCCAGATAGTGGTGATACTGCATTGTGGGATGAATTAGTAATCAATAATTTTACGATACAAAAAGTTCATGTAGGTCAAGAATTTGGGCCTGATTTTTCAGATCCCGATGTTGTAGATAGATTTTCAAAACATTTTGAAGGATTAGGAGTTTCATACGAACTATACGATGATGTAGGAGATATGGTAGATTATATCAATAAAGTTGTACAAAGGGGAACATGAAAACATTTAAACAACATTTAGACGAAAAAACAGAATATTATCTGGACACATCTCAAGATAATACTGAGAAGTATGTTGCGTATGATGGTAGCTATTGGTATACAGGTAAGATAGGTATTAGGGGCGGAGAGCAATATTTGAAGTTTGCGGCCACACATGGAAAAAACAGTTATTTTGAACGTGCCAAGTTAAAAAAGACAACACCAGAGAAGCGTGAAAAGGATGTCGGTTTTACTGTAGATTTTAAGAAACTTTATAAAAGATGAAATCATTCAAAGGATATCTAAGGGAATTTGCTATACAAAGCACATCAGATTATGTGTTTAATGCTGGGTCAGATTCTTCAGCGTTAAAGATTCCTATTT
>JAHWIG010000012.1 GCA_019322735.1 Candidatus Woesearchaeota archaeon
AGATCAAACAGTAAGAGATGTTGAACAGATAGTTGAATTGATGAGCAGAGCATATACAAGAGATGAAGAAGTTATCATGTGGTATGAACCAACAATTGGAAATATTTACAACACATTGAGAGATTCAGTAACAACCATAGCAAGAGACCAAGAAAACAATATTGTAAGTATCTCAATCTCTGAACCAGCCGAAGGATTAAGGGTTGAGGGGGAAGAAATTATTACCTATGAAGTAAGCGACTGTGCAACATTTCCTGCACATAGAAGTCGCGGATTGCTTCAAGCATGTTTTGAAGAACTTTTAGAAACTCCTGAGATGAGACAAGCAGATATAGTATTCAGTGAGTCCAGGATTGTACATACACCAATCAACAGAGCATTAATGAACTACGGATTTGAATTCGGCGGCATACTGCGTAACCATGTATATATCGGCGGAGATAGGGATCTACCAGAAAATAATGATATTGAAACATTGGTAGCATTATATAGGCCAGGAGTAGAATAAAATGTTCCCAGAAAATTTAGATGTCGGAGAGATAATTCCAAATCAACACCAAAATAATTTTTTTATTTTTGATTTCTCTCAAAACAATGAAGAATTACAAAATATTGATATATCTGATGCAAGAAAATTCAGTGAATACATAAATAAAACATTGAGAGAAAATAATTGTGATATTGGTATAGGCAGATACAATGAAGATAGGGTTATCTATGATCATAGTAACATCTTTGATGGAATAGATAGAAGAACAATTCATTTAGCAATTGATATCTTTATGCCATCAGAAACAGATATAAGATCCCCACTTGATGGCAGAATCCACAGCTTCAACAACAATCAAGGAGATGGAGATTATGGGCCAACAATAATAATAGAACATGAGATAGATAGAATAATATTTTATACATTATATGGCCACCTTAGTCTAAATTCAATTGAAAACCTAGAAGAAGGACAAGAAATCAATAGAGGGGACATTATAGGAAGGATGGGAAATTATCCAATAAATGGGAATTGGCCACCACACCTTCATTTTCAGATAATAAGGGATATTGAAAATAATCAAGGAGACTTTCCAGGAGTTTGCTCAACAGAAGAAAGAGAAATATTCTTAGAAATATGTCCAAATCCAAATCTGATATTACAAATAATTGATTTAGAAAATCAAATCATAACTTCTTCTTGAAACCTTCAATTACATCAACAGGGGTTGGATCAGTTTCATATTCTAAAGCAAGATAATAACTGGTCCAATCTCCTATATAAATCGCAGAAAACATTTTTGTTAATAAAGAACCACCAGTAATTCCTATTTCAATAATATCAACGCCTGACTTTCTGATAATTTCCTTTGTCAACATCATCCTTTTCCTAATCTGTGGAAGATCAGATTCGTCTTTGATGATAACAACATAGTAATATCCCTTTAAGCTAGTATATCCGACCATCTCATTATGATTCAATTCAGAAAAAGTATTAGTAAAAGCATGTACCTTAGCATTCTCATTAATCTGCGTCTTCCATCTGTATGCAACTGCCTTAAATCTGTCAGAAGCATAAATAATGGGAACTTTATCTGCAAGCCTTTTAGCTAATTCCTTACCTTTCTCCTTAAATATATCCTTCCTCAAGACTTTAACCAAACCAGCAACATCCTTGCTTGGATCATCTATCAAACTGCAACTATGAATTACATTCAGCATAGGAAAAAACAAATAAGCAAGTGCAGCTCTTGGTTGTATTCCAGATTTAATCTTAATTACAGCCTTCCCTTGTTGTTCAGCTAATTCAATTAATTTTCCACCAGAAGTTATACAAACAATCTTGCATCCCTTTCTCAAGGCAGCCCTGTAAGCATTAACTGTCTCTTCAGTATTTCCTGAATAAGATACAACAAAAACTAATGTTCTAGAATTAACAAAATTCGGTAATCCATACCCTTTATTTACAAAAACAGGAATCTTCAAATCAAGATAGTTCTTCAATAGTTCTCCGCCAACACCACTTCCACCCATACCTGCAACAACTATCTTATCTATCTCACCCTCAAATTTAATCTTTTTGCCAAGTTTTACAGCTATCTCTATCTGTTTAGGAAACTGTGCAAGAACACCATACATACCATCCTTATCTATATCACCCATAAAATTAACCAATAGAAGGAGATATTTAAAGTTTTTTAAAACATTAAGCTTGAAGACGTTCTTATTTACAAAAAGTTGAAAACCATAAATTCAAAATTTAATTCCCTTATTAGTCTTCTTGTTTAAAGGGTTCTTAGAAATCTTTGAATTAAAGTTATTTTTTAAAGCTAATTATCTAATTATTTCTTCTCTTTATGTTAGCGGTCCTACTAGGTCTTAATTTCTCAGCACCCTTTCCTTTATGTCTTAATCCCCTGCTTTTCTTACCAGAAGAAGTTAACCCACGAAAAACTCGTCCAGTCTGATTAACAACCCATTTAAGATTCTTATCCTTTCTTATTGCAGGATGTGCCCAATCAACTGTAATCACCTCATACCAGGCATATTTTCCATCCTTTGCAACATAATAACTATTTAATACTTCTAAATTCGGATGTTTTTTACCTACTCTTTCTTCAGCAACTTGTTGATAACTCTTATTTAACACTAATCTTTGCCCATATCTCTTTGGCCTTCTTCCCCTCCTTCCAAAAACTTGCTTTTTCTTTCCACCACGAGGAATCTTTTGCCTAAATACAATTATCCCTTCTTTAGCCCTATAACCAAGACTTCTTGCCCTATCTAATCTAGTTGGCCTTTCTATCTTAACAGTTGAAGCTTCTTTTCTCCATTCAACTAATCTTTTCTGCCAAAGATCTCCAAGATTCTGTTTTGGCTGTTGCCATAACTTCCTTATTGATTGATAGAATTTCATTTTTTATCTTCTTTTTTGGTTTTTTTTGGTTTTTTAGCCGGATTTTCCGGTTTCTTTTCCTTCTTAACTTCTTCTTTTTTATCTAGCTCAACTGATTTTTCTTCAACTTCTGGTTTTTCTTCTATTTTATTTTGCGAAGCAGAATCTTGAAGACCTTTTTCATCTTCTTGCTCTACAACTCTTTTCTTCCCTTCTAAAGTTAAACTCCTAATTTCACATGCACGAAGAGGATATACTTTCTTTAATTCTTTTTTCAAAGAAAATTGTAATCTATGAGCAATCAATTCCTGCAATAATCCTTCATAAGTTAATTTACTGACCCTCTGCCCTAACAATTCTCTTGCTTCCTTTCTCATATGTGTAACAACAGAGTTGCTTGTCACATTAATAGTGACCATAACAATCTTAACTCTTACATTGACATTATCAGATGTTCTGCCAACAAAAAAATCATCAGCCCTCACCTTACCTCTTGATATCATTCTTTTAATAGAAGCAGGTAAAAGCTGATAACTAATAATAGAACAATGAGCTTTATTCTCTTTTACATTATTAACAACAAAACCTATCTTGACATTTTGATTTTTGATGTCATCTGTCAATACTCTTAGATTGACAGTGAGATGCTTTCCATTCATCAATTGAGCATCACTAACATAACTCTCTCCAATTACTTGTTCACCAAACATTTTAGGTGCAATTACTTGGAACCAAAACTTTTTCTTTGCCTTTAATACTTTCTTCTTAACTTTTGCCATAATACTCCCCTAGATTAGATAGTGGGAATTTGGTGTATTTAAAAAACTTTCGTAGAGAATTAAACATCTAAATTAATAACTTCTTTCGCATGTTCCTCAATAAACTTCCTTCTTTCTTCAACTCTTTCACCCATTAATATCCGAAATACTTCATCTGCTTCTACAGCATCTTCTAATGTTACCCTCAACAAAGTCCTATGCTGTGGGTCCATTGTAGTCTCCCACAATTGGTTTGGATTCATCTCTCCAAGACCTTTATATCTCTGCAAACTAATACCAGTTCTTCCAACTTTAGCAAAAACCTCTTCAAGCTCCTTATCGCTATAAGCATAAAATAATTTCTTACCCTTCTTAACCATATAAAGTGGAGGCTGAGCAATATAAACATAACCAGCGCTAATCAAAGGCTGCATATATCTATAGAAGAACGTCAACAATAAAGTTCTGATATGTGCGCCATCAACATCAGCATCAGTCATGATAATAACCTTATGATATCTTGATTTTTCAACATCAAATTCATCTCCAATTCCGCTACCAAGAGCAGAAACAATGGTTACAATCTCATTATTATTCATCATTTTATCTAATCTAGCTTTCTCAACATTTAATATTTTTCCCCTCAAAGGCAATATAGCCTGGAAATTCCTATCACGGCCTTGTTTTGCAGAACCGCCAGCAGAATCTCCTTCAACTAAATATATTTCACATTCCTTTGGATCACGACTAGAACAATCTGCCAACTTTCCAGGAAGGGATCTGCCTCCGCCCAATAATCCTTTTCCCCTTATTAACTCCCGAGCTTTCTGCGCAGCCTCTCTTGCTTTTGCTGCACTTGAGCATTTTTCAATAATAATCTTGGCAACCTTTGGATTCTCATCCAAAAATGAAGATAGATAAGTGCTGACAGCAGAATCAACTATCCCTCTGACATTTGAATTTCCTAGCCTTGTCTTTGTCTGACCTTCAAATTGAGGGTTATGCATCTTGACAGAAATGATTCCAATCAAACCCTCTCTAACATCCATACTTGAAAGTTTGACATCCTTCATTTTCATCCTTTCAGCATAATTATTCAATGTTCTTGTCAAAGCAATCTTAAATCCAACTAAATGTGTTCCTCCATCATGGGTATTTATATTATTAACAAAAGAGAATACACCTTCAACAAAACCCTCATTATATTGTAAAGCAACCTCGACTTGAACATCTTTCACTTCTTTGCTAAAATAGATTGGTTCATTCAGAACATTCTTTTTATAATTCAGATAACGTACAAAAGAGATTATTCCCCCCCTATATTTGAATATTCTTTCTTTACTGGTTCTTTCATCAACAATACCTATCTCTAATCCCTTATTTAGAAACGCTAATTCTCTTAATCTTACAAGCAAATTATCATAATTATAATTAAGGGTCTCAAATATCTCTTTATCTGCTAAAAAACTAACCTTTGTTCCATTCTCTTTTGATTTCCCAATCACTTTTAACTTATTTGTTGGTTTTCCGCGAGCATAATCCTGTCTATACACAATATCATCCCTCCTTACTTCAACAAACAATTTCTCAGATAATGCATTTGTAACAGAAATACCAACACCATGTAATCCCCCACTCACCTTATAAGTATTCTTATCGAATTTTCCACCTGCATGTAGTTTTGTCATAACTACCTCCAATGCAGACATATTAAACTTGGGATGTTTATCAACAGGGATTCCTCTTCCATTATCAATAATAGTTACCCAATTATTTTTATGAATTATAACCTCAACTTTGGTACAATAACCTGCAAGAGCCTCATCAATACTATTATCTACTGCTTCATAAATCAAATGATGCAATCCACGTAATCCAACACTACCTATATACATCGCAGGCCTTTTTCTAACTGCTTGCAAACCTTCTAGAACTTGTATGTTTTTTGCCCCATATCCTTTAATTTTATCAGCCATTCTATATTAGAAAATAGCCTGGAATTCTTTATAAATCTTTCTATTATAATTTATGACTACACGTCCTGTACTCCCCAAATTTAGTAGTTTCAGCCATTCAACCACCTACCTAAGATAAGTTTATAAATTCAAAAGGCATATGATAAAAAATGATTAAAAAAATATATCTTTTTGGGTGGTGGATATTGTTTTTTATATTAGCAATAATATTTACATTCATAGCAGCAATAGTATTTATATTTAAACTAATCTTCTTCATATTCCCATTAATCTTAGCATTGATTGCGCTACCCATACTTTATTTCTACATAAAAAGTAAACTAAAAAAAGCAAAAAAGAGAAGATTATCAAAGATAATTGATGCCGATTATTCTATTAAATAGTTATAATAAAAAACCAAAAAGTATATAATGCTTTACAAAAAATAAATCAACCATGACAGATGATAAAATAACAAAGATAGAAAAACAGCCATGCCCTATGTGCAATGCTAATAAACTAAATTTAATAGAAAGTGAGACAGAAGTGCCTTTTTTTGGACAGGTTTATATATTTTCTATGAATTGTTCTAATTGTAAATATAAAAAGGCAGATATTGAGGCTGCAGAACAAAAAGAACCAAGCAAATATGTCTTTGAAGTTAGTTCAGAAGAAGATCTCAATGTAAGATTTGTAAAGTCAAGCCAGGCAACAGTAAAAATTCCAAGAATAGCAACCATTACACCAGGACCTGCTTCAGAAGGATATATCTCAAACATTGAAGGATTATTAAAAAAGGTAAAAGGAATAATAGAACAGAAAAAAGAATCATTGGAAGAAAAAAGTGATAGAATAAAAGCTATAAAACTAATAAAAAAGATAAATAAAATCCTATTCGGACAGGAAAAGATAAAAATAACTGTAGAGGATCCAAGCGGTAATTCTGCAATTATTTCTGAAAAGGCCGTTAAATCAAAATTATAATTATATGAATCAAGAAAAACTAGTACTATATCTTAAAAAGAAATTTAAGTCAGATGTAAAGATAAATGAATTCAAACAGATAGGAAAGGGTGTTTATGGCACAGCTTATTTGATTGATTTCAATACAGAAAAAGAAAACAAAAGGCTTGTATTGAAGACCATGGCTCTTGGAGGTTTTGGCCATGATAATCCTTCTGATATTGCTGGAATATTATTATGGGAAAATAAATCATACAATAAACTTCCAAAACACATTAAGTCTTTTGATGTTCTTGGTATTGATAAAGATGAAAATATAACATCAATGGGTGATGCAGAAGAGTTTTACATTCTGATGGAAGAAGCAAAAGGAACAGAATATAGTAAAGATATAACAAGAATTCTCAAAGATGGAATCACAGATCAAGATAGAGAAAGAACAAAGGCATTAGCAAATTATTTAGTAAAGATACATTCAAAAAAAAAGGATTCTCCTATATTATATAGGAGAAGGGCAAGAGACTTAGTAAGTCATGGTGAATATATCATGGGAGTTCTTGATAGTTATCCAGAAAAAAGTTTCACAAGTCAGGAAGAAGTAACAAATCTTGTAAAAGAAGCATTGAATTTCTGGCCGATTATGAAATCAAAGACCCATAGATTATGCCAAGTCCATGGAGACTTCCATCCTTTTAACATTCTGTTTACAGACAAAACAAATTTCATATTATTAGATAGAAGCAGGGGAGAATATGGAGAAGCTGCAGATGATGTAAGCGCTCTTGCAATCAATTATATCTTTTGGTCATTAATAAAATATGGTTGCTTCAAAGCAGAATTCAAAGAATTATTTGATTTATTTTTCAAAACTTACTTGGAAAGTACAAAAGATGAAGAAATACTTGAGATAATTCAGCCATTCTTTACATTTAGAGCAATTGTAATCGCAAATCCAATCTTTTATCCAGATAATTGGTTCAAAGAACAAGGATTTAAAGGAGATCCAAAGAAATTAAGAAGGACATTATTCAATTTTGCCCACACAATTCTTAAAGAAAAAGATTTCAAACTAAATAAAATAGAGAAATACCTAGAATGCCGTTCGCAATATGGATAACTGGCCTACCAGGCTCAGGTAAAAGTACTATTTCAAAAGAATTAGCTAAAAAGATAGATGCAGAAATTCTAAGATTAGATGAATTCAGATCAGAATTAGTTCCAAATCCAAAATTCACAGATGAAGAAAGAAAACTTGTCTACAATAAATTGGCAGAAAAAGGTGCCAAATTATCAGAAAAAAAGAATGTTATTTTTGATGCCACTGATAATCTTAATATTGGTAGAAAAAAAGCAAAACAACTGATAAAAGATTTCTTTGTTGTACAGATAGAATGCCCCATTGATCTCTGTGAAGAAAGAGAAAACAAAAGGACAGATAAAGCAGGGGTTCAAAACATATATAATAGGGCAAGAAAAGATGAGATAAAAATTCCAGGACTGAATGATAAATACATAAAAGAAGAAAAACCATTAATAATTATTAATTCTGATAAATTAACACCCTTAGAGTCTGCAGAACTAATTTCTAATAAAATCAGAAATATTTAAAAGCAACGCCATGTTCTCAAACCATAACCCCGCGTAGCTCAATGGTAGAGCGTTCGGCTGTAGAGATTGTTTGACTATGCACTAGCTAAGTATGATAAGCAATCAGTCGTTACCGAAAGGTTGCTGGTTCAAATCCGGCCGCGGGGATTCACTCTTTTATTTTCAATTAAATACCATTTTTCTATCACCTAAACCAATAATTTACGATAGCTTTATAAACCACTAAATACTTCAATACCGAATGCGTTAATAATCCTTCTAGACATGATTCAAGGCTTATATGCCCCCGAATCTAGTATAGAAGATTTATTTGATTGTTATTAATGTAATGCCCTGGTAGTGTAGTTCGGCCTATCATGAAGCCTTGTCGAGGCTTCGACCCGGGTTCAAAAACTACTATTAGCCTTTTTTTAGCAAAAAGGCGGTGTTTGGAAGTCCCGGCCAGGGCGTTTGGGCCGGTAGCTCAGCCTGGAATACCAAAAATATGGGCAACAGAGCATTTGGCTTTTAAGTTGTTATGCAACTTTGCAGACAATTCATAGAAACCAAAGGGTCGCGAGTTCGAATCTCGTCCGGCCCATTTTTAAAATAAAAAAGGCAGTATCAGGTGGGAAACAAAAAATGAAGGCAACATTTGAAGTAAAAAAACACATTCTTGTGCCGGAGCAAACAAAGCTGAACGACAAAGAAAAAGCAGTTTTACTAGAAAAATATCATATTTCTGTCAACAATTTGCCAAGAATTCTAATAAAAGACAAAGCTATTTCTGAATTAAAAGCAAAGGAAAAGGACGTCATAAAAGTTATAAGGCAGAGTTCAACTGCAGGAATAATAGAATTTTATAGGGTAGTAGTAAATGGGTAATGCAAAAATAATCATAGGAAAGTACTTTGAAGAACAAGGATTTGTAGAATCCAATATAGAATCATTTAATAATTTTGTAGATGTTGAATTACAGAAGATAATTGAAGAAAACAAAGAAATAGAACCAACAATTATTCCTCAAAATGTTGATGAATACAAAATAAGATTAAACAAAGTATGGGTTGGGACACCAATAATAACAGAAGCAGACGGATCAAAAAGAGATATACTCCCAATCGAAGCAAGACTTAGAAAATTAACTTATTCTTCACCCATGTTCATTGAGGTAAGTACTCATATTAATGGAATTCAAAGAGAAAGCTTTGAAACTCAGATAGGAACAATTCCAGTAATGCTAAAAAGTAAATATTGCAACCTAAATAACCTAGACAAAAAGCAATTAATCGAAAAAGGAGAAGATCCTGATGACCCTGGAGGGTATTTTATTGTCAACGGAACAGAAAAAGTGCTTGTAAACATAGAGGACCTTGTCTCAAATAAGCTTTTAGTAAATAAGAATAAATTAGGATTATCACCTTATGAAGGAAAATTATTCTCAGAACATGGATCATTCAAGATTCCTCATACTATCGAAAAATTAAAGGACAATGTTTTCTATCTTACATTCACAAGGGTGAAAAGAGTACCAATAATTGTTGTAATTAAGGCTCTTGGATTATTAAAGGATGAAGAAATAATAAATTTCATGTCAAAAGATCAGCAATTTGACGATGTTTTACTAAATCTATATGAATTTGCAAACATAAAAACAGAAGAGGATTCACTTGATTATATTGCAAAAAAGATTCCACTACCTCAACCAAGAGATATAAGGATTGAGAGGGCAAAAGAGATAATTGACAGATATTTGCTTCCGCATCTTGGAACAAAAAAAGAGGATAGAATATACAAAGCATACAATCTATGTAAGATGTTAAAGAAGTTCATTCTTATTTCTACAGGAAAGATGGATACAGATTATAAGGATCACTATATGAATAAAAGATTAAAGATGAGCGGTGATTTATTGGCAGATTTATTCAGGGTAAATCTAAAAGTTCTAATAGGAGACTTATTGTATAATTTCCAAAGAATTGTAAAGAGAGGAAAATTCCCCTCAATAAAAGTTATCATAAGGGATAAATTACTAACATCAAGAATCTACTCATCTATGGCAACTGGCGCATGGGTTGGCGGAAGAAAAGGTATAAGCCAGAGGATGGCAAGAATAAATTTCATTGATACATTATCACATTTACAGAGGGTCGTCTCACCACTATCAACAACCCAGGAAAACTTTGAAGCAAGAGAACTACATGCAACATCTGCTGGACGTTTAGGTCCTGTAGAGACTCCAGAAGGAACAAACATTGGTTTAAGAAAAAATTTAGCATTATTAGCAAGTATTTCTCAGGATTATGATGAAGAAAAACTAATGAAACCATTAAAAGAATTAGGATTAAAAGCGGTAAAATAATATGTCAGAAGTATACTTAAACGGAAAATTTGTTGGAGATGTTGAAAACCCAGAAGAATTCAGAATCAAAATAATAGAAGAGAGAAGAGACAACAAATTATCACAAAACATCAACATTATGCATAATAGCTCAGATAATAACATCTACATTGAATCAGGGAAAGGGAGAATAAGAAGACCATTAATCATAGTAAAGGAAGGAAAATCATTATTGACAGAAACCCATATAAAACAGCTAAGCGAAAACAAGATATCATTCTCTGATTTAGTAACTCAGGGGGTAATTGAATACATTGATGCTGGTGAAGAAGAGAATTCTTTAGTATCATTGACAGAATCTGATCTAACTCCAGAACATAATCATTTAGAGATTGCTCCATTAGATATGCTGAGTTTATGTACTTCTCTGGTCCCATATGGAAACTTCGGACCAGGAGCAAGATTAAGTATGGGCTCAAAGAATCAAAAACAGGCCCTTGGTTTATATGCATCAAACTATGCGATAAGGATGGACATGGATGTAAATATTCTTCATCAACCACAAGTCCCACTAGTACAGAGTTTAATGCATGAATTATCAAACTACAACAAACATCCTGCAGGCCAAAATATTATTGTTGCAGTAATAGATTATCTTGGATATAATATGGATGATGCCATTGTAATAAACAAAGCATCAATTGAGCGTGGCCTGGGAAGAACTTCATATTACAGGCCAGTTGCAACAGAAGAATTAAGATATAGCGGCGGGCTTATGGATGAAATAACAATTCCAGATAAAGAAACCAAAGGATACAAAAGCGAAAAAGACTATAAATATCTAGAAGATGATGGAATAATATATCCAGAGGCAAATATAAATGCAGGAGATGTTGTCATTGGTAAAACATCACCACCAAGATTCTTAAGCAGCCTTGACGAATACAATCTAGCATTAAGCACTAGAAGAGAATCCTCAATGGCATTAAAACATGGCGAATCTGGAGTAGTTGATCTAGTATTAATAAGCGAAAATGAAGAAGGAAATAAGACCGTACAGGTAAGGATGAGGGTTCAAAAGATTCCAGAAATAGGGGATAAATTCACTTCAAGACATGGTCAAAAAGGAGTTATTGGATTGATATTAAATGAGTCAGATGTACCATTTACAACATCAGGAATCACCCCAGACCTTATGTTCTCTCCACATGGAGTCCCAAGCAGAATGACAATCTCACACCTAATAGAATTAATCGCAGGAAAGGTAGGGGCATTATCGGGTAGGTATATAGACGGAACAACCTTCGATTCTGAACCGCAGGAAGATATAAGAAAAGAACTTTTAGGATTAGGATTCAAAGAAGACGGAACAGAAACAATGATCAATCCAAAAACAGGAGAACAGATGCAGGCAAGGATCTATATTGGAAGCATGTACTATTTAAGATTAAAGCACATGGTATCAAACAAGATGCACAGCAGAGCACTTGGACCTATTCAATTATTGACAAGGCAACCAACAGAAGGAAGAGCAAAAGAGGGCGGCTTAAGATTAGGAGAAATGGAAAAGGACACATTTGTTGCCCATGGTGCTTCATTATTACTAAAAGAAAGATTTGATTCTGATAAAACTATCGTCCCAATTTGTGAACAATGTGGATTAACTGCAATATTTGATGAATATAAGAACAAACATTACTGCTTAGTGTGTGGAGATACAGAAATAAGTAATATTGAGTTAAGTTATGCATTCAAATTAATATTAGATGAATTCAAAAGTCTCTGTATTTATCCCAAGTTAAATCTTAAAACAAAATATTAGATTAAAATGGCAGAAGAAAAAGAAACAAAAGTTGAAGAAGAACCGGTAAAGGAAGAAGAACCTAAAGTGAAAGAGACAAAAGTAGAAGAAAAACCGGTCAAGGTTGAAGAACCTAAAGTGAAAGAGACAAAAGTAGAAGAAAAAAGAAAACAGGAAGAAGACATCTTTGAATCCTATATATATAAGAAAATCGATTCTATAAAATTCGGAATTCTTAGTCCAAAATTAATTCAAAAAATGGCCGCAGCAAAGATTGTTACACCAGAACTTTATGATAATGAAGGTTATCCTGTAGATGGTGGATTAATGGATATAAGGATGGGAGTTATTGATCCGGGACTAAGATGCAAAACATGTGGATCAAAACTAAAAGAATGCCTTGGTCATTTTGGATATATAGAATTAGCAAGATCTGTTATCCACATCAATTTTGTTAGTGAAATTCTTGATCTTATGAGAGGTACATGTCGTTCATGTAATCGTATCCTTATTCCAGAAGAGATAATAAAGAAACACAATGAGGAACTAGAGACTATAGGAAAGGAATTTGGAATATTATCAAGAAGACAAAGAATCAAAGAAATAATAAAAAAAATCAAGACAGTAAATAAATGTCCTCATTGTAAAGGAAGGCAGCACAAAATTATGCTCGAAAAACCAACTACTTTCATGGAGAATGAAAAAAGACTGACACCAATAGACCTAAGAACAAGATTAGAAAAAATACCAGATGAGGATATAGAAGTATTTGGTTTTAATCCAGGAGCAATAAGACCAGAATGGATGGTTTTAACAATTATGCCCATTCCCCCGGTTACAATCAGACCAAGTATAACATTGGAATCAGGAGAAAGATCAGAAGATGATCTGACTCATAAACTTGGAGATATTGTAAGGATAAATCAGAGATTGTTCGAAAATATAAATGCAGGAGCTCCAGAAATTATTATAGAAGATTTATGGGATTTATTACAATATCACGTAACAACATTCTTTGACAATAATGTTGCTCAACTTCCGCCTGCAAGACACCGCTCAGGACAACCATTAAAGACATTGGCTGGAAGAATCAAAAGCAAAGAAGGAAGAATAAGACATAATCTTGCAGGAAGAAGAACAAATTTCTCAGCAAGATCCGCAATAAGTCCAGATCCAAGCATAGAATTAAATGAAGTTGGAGTTCCAAAAGAGATTGCAATGAATTTAACTGTCCCAGAAAAAGTAACAGAATGGAACCTTGATTACTTAAAACAATTTGTTGAACGCGGACCAACAGTTTACCCTGGAGCAAATTACATAATTACCCCATCAGGAAAGAAAAAACGGATAACAGATGAAACAAAAGAAGAGATACTTGAAGAACTTAATAAGAGATACAGTGTAGAACGTCATCTAATAGATGGAGATGTTGCAATATTTAACAGACAGCCATCACTTCACAGGATGTCCATGATGTGCCACAAAGTCAGAGTTCTACCATATAAAACATTCAGAATGAATCCATGTGTTTGTGCACCTTATAATGCAGATTTCGACGGAGATGAAATGAACCTACACATTCCTCAGACAGAAGAAGCAAGAGCAGAAGCAAAAATACTGATGCAAGTTCAGACACAACTGATAAGCCCAAGATATGGATTATCAATAATGGGTGCAATACAAGGAGCAATAACAGGGAATTACATATTAACAAGTAAATTAGTATTCACAAGGGAAGAAGCAATTAACATTTTACATTCTATAGGAGTATATGATTGTTCAAGACTCCCAAATAAAAAAGAAGTTAACGGAAAAGAAGTATTCTCAGTAGTACTTCCTCAAGATTTTGACTTCAAAGCAAAATCAAAAGATGGTAAAGACGTAATAATCAATAAAGGAGAATTAAAAACAGGAGTTATAGACAACAATATTATAGGTGGTGGAGGTTCTGGTTTAATGTTAAGGGTTCTCCATAAAAAATATGGTCCAGACAAAACAATCGTCCTTATAAGCAAAATGTTCCGATTAGGATTAGAAAGCTTGCTAAGACACGGATTCACAACAGCAATATCTGATACAGATCTAAAAGAAGAAGTAAAGCAAAAGGTTGAAGAAGCAATATCAAAATCAGAGGATGAAGTAAAATTACTTATTGAAAAATATAAAAATAAGACATTAGAGATATTCCCAGGAAAAACAAGAAAAGAAACTCTTGAATTAAAGATACTTGAAAAACTTAACAAAGCAAGAAATCTAGTTGGTCAGCTAGTTATTGATTCATTAAGCAAGGATATTCCAACAATGATCATGGCAAATTCAGGATCTAGAGGAAATGTTATTAACATTGCTCAAATGACTGCAAGTGTTGGTCAACAGGCAATGCGTGGAAAACGTATTGATAAAGGATTTAAAGGTAGGACAATGTCCTGCTTCAAGAGAGGAGACCTAAGTCCTGAAGCTCATGGATTTATCAGAAGTAGTTTCAAAACAGGATTAAAACCACACGAATTTTTCTTTGCTGCAATGACCGGAAGAGATTCATTGATGGATACTGCATTGAGAACACCAAAATCTGGTTATCTTTACAGAAGATTATCAAATGCAATGCAAGACCTTAAGGTAGAATATGATGAAACTGTAAGAGATGCAACAGGAAACATAATACAATTCAAATATGGAGAAGATGGAATAGATGTATCAAAAAGTGAAGAAGGTAAAATGAATGTTAAAAGAATAGTAGAATCATTTATGTAAAATGGATGCAATAAACAGATATAAAGAGATCTTACCAATAAAGATACTTGAAGAAGTGAAAGATAATCTTCCTAAAAATATATCGGAAGATAAAGTAGAAAAGATAATGAAGGCAATTCATGAAGAGTATTTATTATCAAAGGTAGATCCAGGAGAAGCCGTAGGACTAATAGCGGCAGAATCTGTTGGAGAACCAGGAACACAGATGACATTGAATACATTCCATTTTGCAGGAGTTGCAGAAATGAATATAACAATGGGTCTACCAAGAATTGTAGAAATACTTGATGCAAGAAAAAAGATTTCAACTCCAATGATGGAGATTTACTTAACGCCACCATATAATAAAGGAAAAGACATAAGAAAAATAGCAATATCAATTAAAGAAACAATTATGGAGGAAGTTATAACTGAATTTTCTACAAGTATTGCAGATCAAACAATAGAGATTAAATTAAACAAAGAAAAAATTAAGGAACTTGATCTTAAATTGAACGATTTCAAGCAGTTTATAAAAGAAAATAAAAAGATAACTAATTGCAATCTACGTCAAAAAGAAAACACAATAATAATACAATCAAAAGAAGAAGAAACTATGAAGAGCTTATACGAAATAAAAGAAAAAGTAAAAAAGATCAAGATAAAAGGGATTGACGGAATAATTCAGGTATTACCAATAAAAAGGGGGAAAGAATTTGTAATAATCACTGCAGGATCTAATTTAAAGAAAGTCCTGGATCTTAAATGCATAGATACAACAAGAACAACATCAAATGATATATTTGAAATAAACTCTGTATTAGGTATAGAGGCCGCCAGACAAGCAATAATCAATGAGGTATTCAAAGTTATAGAAAGTCAGGGACTAAACATAGATATAAGACACATAACCTTAATAGCGGATACAATGTCATTTACTGGGGATATAAAAGGAATTACAAGATATGGTGTTGTAAAAGAGAAATCTTCTATATTAGCTAGAGCGAGCTTTGAAACACCAATAACTCACCTATTTGAAGCAGGAATAGTTGGTGATGTAGATGAACTTAATTCTGTTATAGAAAATGTTATGCTTAATCAACCGGTTCCAGTTGGAACTGGCCTTCCTGATTTAATTACAAAGGTGAAAAAATGAAAGATTCAATAAAAGAAATAAAACAATTATTGAAGACAAAGAAGTTGATTTTTGGTACTAAACAGACTATAAAGAACATACAACAAAATAAACTAGAAAAATTCTTTCTTTCTTCAAACTGCAAAGATGAAACAAAAAAAGATCTGAAGCATTATGCAAAAATAGCAAAGATTGAGGCAATTTCTTTACAAAATTCTAATAAAGATATTGGAATCTTATGTAAAAAACCATTCTCAATCTCAGTAGTAGGGGTTCTTAAATAAGATTATATGGCAAAGATAAAATACGATTTTGATCATATAAAATTTATGGCGTTATTTGAACAAATAACAAGAACTTCTCTAAAAGATTGCATTATTGATGAAAATCAAATAACATTCATAATAAAAGGGGACAATGTAGGAAAAGCAGTTGGCAAGAAGGGAAGTAATGTTAAACTGCTTGAAAATAAATTAGGAAAAAAAATAAGAATCGTCAAATTTGATGATAATTGTGCACAATTTACGCAAAACCTTATTTATCCTTTAAGAAATGTAATAATAGAAAAAGAAGATAATGAAATAATAATCACCGGCCCTGATACTAAAACAAAAGCTTTATTAATAGGGAGGAACTCACAAAATTTGCGAAAACTTGAGTATATAATAAAGAGATACTTTGATATTGGGAAAATAAAAGTAAAATAAAACGTTAAGACAAATAATAAAAATGGGAAAAAAACCATCTGGATTAGGGGCAGCAAACAAGCTGAAGAAAAGAAGAATCAAGTCTAGATGGTGCTCTAAAAAATATGT
>JAHWIG010000002.1 GCA_019322735.1 Candidatus Woesearchaeota archaeon
ATGATCATGGTAATATAGCATTTGGAATTCCTGAATATATCAATATTCCCGGAATAGAATACAATCCAGAGATAGGAATCATAGGATTAGAAGCCTGTGTAACTTTAGAAAGACCAGGATTCAGAATAAAAAGAAGAAAGAATGAAAAGAGAAAGATTCCAAAAAAACACGGCATCAAAAAAGAAGATGCGATGGATTTCATGAAAAAAGAATTCAAAATCAATGTAGGTGAAGTATAATGACAACAAGTGATCATAAAAAAGTTTACAAGCAACTAGTAGTAAAACCTGCAAAACTTGCAAAATACATCAAGCATAATGCTCCAAAAGAAAGGAAATTTGGACGTAGCTCAAAGAAATGCAAGATATGTGGAAGACACTCTGCACATATAAGTAAATATCATTTAAATCTTTGCAGAACATGCTTCAGAGATATTGCAACAAAAATAGGTTTCAAAAAATACAGTTAGGTAACACAAAATGATGAATGACCCATTAGCAAACGCGTTATCAGTTATAATGAACGCAGAAAAGATTGGAAGAAAAGAATGCACCATTAATCCAAGCTCTAAGATAATTGAAAAAATATTGACAATAATGAAAGAAAATCAGTATCTTGGAGAATTCAAAAAGACAGAATCTCGGCAAGGCAGCTCTTTGGTACTAAATCTCCTGAATAACATAAACAAATGCGGAGTCATCAAACCAAGACATAGCGTAAAGAAAGACAACTATGAAAAATTCGAAAAACGCTATTTACCTGCAAAAGGATTTGGAATATTAATAGTTTCAACACCACATGGAATAATTACTCAAGAATATGCCAAGAAAAAAGAAAGCGGAGGAAAATTATTGGCATTTGTCTATTAAAATGAAAGAAAAAATAGATTATGAAATTGAACTTGGAGAGGGAATTCAAGCTAGTTTAGATAATAATGTCCTTACATTAAAAGGCAAGAAAGGGGAAACCCAGAAAAATTTCAATAATCCTCTGATTCAATTAAAAATAGACGGAAACAAGATAAAATTAAGTTCAAAACGCCTTACTAAAAGGGAGAAAAAGCTTGCGGGTACATTCAAAGCCCACATAAAAAATATGATAAATGGTGTAAATGAGGGCCATATATATAAATTAAAGATCTGCTCATCCCACTTTCCTATGAACGCTTCAATCAATGATAGTGAATTGATAGTAAAGAATTTTTTCGGAGAAAAATCTCCACGCACTTTAAAAATAAAACCAGGAGTTACAGCAAAGATAGAAGGAAGTGAAATAGTGATAGAATCAACAAATAAAGAGCTTGCAGGCCAGGCAGCTGCAGATATAGAACAACTGACAAGAATAACAAATAAAGACAGAAGAATATTCCAAGATGGGATTTACATAATAGAAAAGGATGGTAAGAAAATAGAATGAAAATATTCAGAAGACAGGACAGCCACAAAAAGAAAAGAATAAATCCTAGATGGAGATCTGCTCGCGGACTTCAATCCAAGATACGTTTAGCTAAACGAGGATATATGAAGAAACCAAAGATTGGTTATGGTTCTCCAAAAAAATCTGAATTAGTACAGGTTGCATCATTAAAAGAACTGAAAGATGTAATAAAGGGGGAAAGTATCATAATAAAGAAGATTGGACTGAAAAAAAAGATTGAATTGGTTAAAGAAGCAGTAAAACTTAAGATTACAATTATTAACATTAATGTAGAAAAATTCCTGAAAGAATCAGAATCAAGATTAAAATTAAGAAAAGACAGAAAAAAGAAACTGCTTTCAGAAAAAACTGAGAAGAAAGATAAAGCAAAGAAAAAGGCAGAAAAGAAAGAAAAAGAAGAAAAGATAGAAGAGAAAGTAGAAAAAACAGAAGAAGAAATCAAAAAAGAAAAAGAGCAGGAAAAGAAAGAGAAAGACAAGATACTGACAACAAAGAAACAATAAAATGAAATTGAATACACAAAAGGCTCTTGCAGCAAAATTATTGAACTGTTCAAAGAAAAGAGTAATATTTGATACAGAAAGATTGGAGGAGATACAGGAATCAATAACAAAAGCAGACCTTCGTGGATTGATAAAAGATGAAGCAATATCTGCAAAACCAATCAAGAAAAATTCAAGAGCAAGAGCAAGAAAAAGACAAGAACAAAGAAGAAAAGGAAAACAGAAAGGACACGCCAAAAGGAAAGGGAAGAAAACAGCAAGATTACCTAAAAAACTAGCATGGATGAGAAAAATACGTAATCAAAGAAAATTCATAAAATTACTAAAAGATAAAAAAATAATCAACAAGAAAATTAATTCAGACCTGCGCTCAAAGGCAAAAGGCGGATTTTTCAGAAGTAAAAGGCATATAAAGATATTCCTTGAAAAGATTAAAAAATGAAATCGATAACAAAACGAGTGGAATATAGAAGAAAACGTAAAGGTAAAACTAATTATAAGAAACGACTAAACTTATTGCTCTCAAAAAAATCACGCTTAGTGATAAGAAAAACACTTACAAGCACTATTGCACAGATTGTAAAATATGATGAAAACGGAGATAAGACACTGATATCAGCAAATTCTTCTGAATTAAAGAAACTTGGATGGAAAATGAACACAAGTAATGTTCCTGCAGCATATCTGACTGGAATGTTACTGGCAAAAAAAGCTAAAGCAAAGAAAATTAATGAAGCAATTGTTGACCTTGGACTTGCAACACCTACAAAAGGTTCAAAGATATTTGCAGCACTGAAAGGGGCGGTTGATAATGGATTAAACATTCCACATTCAGAAGATATATTCCCTTCAAATGAACAAGTAAATGGAGAAGTAATAAAGAATGCAATTTTAACTGTAAAGACTAAGAATCAATTTTCTACTTATAAAAAATTAGATGTTATAAAACACATTAAAGATATGAAAAGTAAAATAATGAAATAAAATGGCAGAAGAAAAAACAATTGAAACAAAGGAAGAAGAAACCGTTAAAGTAAAAGAAAAACCTACAAAAACAGTAGAAGAAGCAGAGAAAAAAGTAGAAGAAAATATCAAAGAAGCTGAAACAGGGGTAAAAGAAGTAGCTAAAGGGATAAAAAAATCAGAAAGATCCAGAAATAGAAATGATCCAAAACCATTTGATATTGATGCTTGGAAACCAAAAACAGGCTTAGGACAAAAAGTAAAATCTGGAGAACTAAAAGATATTGACAATATAATTAATAATGGCCTTAAAATTATGGAGGCAGAAATAATTGATGCCTTGCTCCCAACATTAGAAAAAGATCTTTTACTGATAGGGCAGTCAAAAGGAAAATTCGGGGGAGGCCAAAGACGTGTATTCAAACAGACACAAAAGAAAACACCAGAAGGAAACAAACCAAGATTCGCTTCATTTGCTGTTGTAGGAAACAAAGACGGATATGTTGGTGTCGGTTACGGAAAAGCAAAAGAGACCGTCCCTGCAAGAGAAAAATCATTCAAAAACGCCAAATTAGATTTGATAAAGATTAACAGAGGGTGTGGATCCTGGCAATGTAATTGTAAGACACCACATTCAATTCCATTTATGGTTGAAGGAAAATGCGGATCTTCAATAATTAGATTGATACCTGCACCAAGAGGAACAGGATTATGTGTAGAATCAGCCTGTGCAACAATTCTTGAACTTGCAGGAGTTAAAGATATATGGTCAAAAACCTTCGGCCAGACAAAATCAAAAATCAATCTTATCAAGGCATGTATTAGTGCCTTAAAAAAATTAAGCAGCACAAAAATAAGGCCACACCATTATGAACAATTAGGGATAATAGAAGGTAAACAATCATGACTGAAAAAAAACAGGAAAAGAAAGATAAAAATGAATTTGCAGTTATAAGGATAAGGGGGTCAATAAAAGTAAATAAGAAAATAGTAGATACTCTTAATATGCTGCACTTGAAAAAGGTCAATAATTGCATCTTGATAATTAATACTTCAACAAATTTGGGCATGATAAAGAAATGCAAAGATTATATTACTTGGGGAGAAGTTAATGCAGAAACAAAGAAACTCCTTGAAAAGAGAAAGAAGAAAGGTTTTTTCACATTACACCCACCAAAAGGCGGTTTTGAAAGAAAAGGGATAAAAACGCCTTTTACCCTAAAAGGAGCGCTTGGCTATCGTGGAGATAATATTAATATTTTAATCAAAAAGATGATCTAAAATGGTTGTACATAAATTAAAGAAAAAAGTAAAATATCGCGGTTCAAAGACACATGGTTGCGGATCTATGAAAAAGCGTAGAGGGGCGGGCCATAGAGGGGGGAGGGGCGCAGCAGGCTCTGGAAAAAGAGGAGATGCCAAAAAACCAAGCATCTGGGGTGGAAGATATTTCGGAAAGCATGGATTCACTTCTCGAGCTTCTAAAGTAAGTTCAATAAATTTCAAGGAGATAGAGATAAAACTCCATAAATTAGTCAAGAAAGGGTTAGTAAAAGAGACTAAAGGTATCTTTGACATTGATCTTACTAAACTTGGTTATGATAAACTACTAAGCACTGGCAAAATTACAAAGAAACTGAACATAAAGGTTAAATCATTTTCAAAAAAGGCAGCTGAAAAGATAAAAAAGGCTGGGGGAAAATTAGAGTAAGATGTCTTTCTTAGATAGTATATTAATGAATCTGCCAGAAGTTTCAAGGCCTACACAGAAAAGGCTTTCTTTTAAAGAAAAATTAAAATGGACGGGCATTGTCCTGGGTCTATTCTTTATTCTTGGTAATATTCCCTTATTCGGCCTTGGAGAAAATGCATTACAACAATTTGAATACTTAGCATTGATACTTGGAGCAGAATTTGGATCCCTAATTTCATTAGGTATTGGCCCAATAGTAACAGCATCAATCGTATTACAGTTATTGAATGGGTCTGGGTTAGTTAATTTTGATCTGACAACAAGTGATGGTAAGAAAAGATTTCAGGGAATCCAAAAGATATTGGCCATATTCTTCATAATATTTGAAGCAGCAATATATGTTTTCATGGGTGGATTAGCGCCCTCTGCCACTTTAGCAGGCACTGGATTTTATTTTCCATTGCAATTGGTGTTGATATTCCAATTGATATTGGGTGGATTTATGATTATGTTTATGGATGAAGTAATAAGTAAATGGGGCTTTGGTTCTGGTCTTAGTTTGTTTATTGCAGCAGGAGTAAGTAAGAATTTGTTTGTGACTGCTTTCAGCCCTCTTGCTTCTCCAACAAATCCAAATATTGCCACAGGGGCTATTCCTGCCCTATTCCAATCATTAGCTATAGGAGATAAGATAACTGCAGGATTAATGTTAAGCGGGATCTTAGCAACTATCTTTGTCTTTATGGTTGCAGTATATTTCCAGGCAATGAAAGTTGAGATTCCACTGAGTTTTGGCCGAGTTAGAGGACAGGGAATAAGATGGCCTTTAAACTTCCTTTATACAAGCAACATCCCAGTTATCCTAGTAGCAGCATTGATGGCAAATGTCCAGCTATGGGCAAGATTATTGCAGAATTGGGGGCATCCATGGCTTGGTACCTTCAGCGGAAATACTCCAATTTCAGGATTAGTTTCATGGTTATTTTCACCGAATATTGTAGGCTCAGCAATCAAAGGCAGTCTAAGCTTTGGACAGATTGGGCAGGCTTTAGTTTACATGATATTTATGATGGGTGGGGCTGTATTATTCTCATGGTTTTGGATGCAGACGGCAGGAATGGATGCTAAATCACAGGCAAAACAGATAAGATCCTCTGGGTTACAGATTCCTGGTTTTAGAAAAGACCAAAGAGTATTAGAAAAATTACTTAAAAGATACATCATTCCATTAACAATAATGGGTGGGCTTTCAGTTGGTTTTTTAGCTGGTGTGGCAGATGTTGCGGGTGCATTGGTTAGGGGAACCGGTATATTGTTAGCTGTCATGATTATATATAGATTATATGAAGAAATTGCACAGCAGCACATGATGGATATGAATCCAATATTAAGAAAATTCATTGAGCACTAAAATGTTTGAAAATTTATTAAATCCAATATTGAATCCTTTGCTAGTTTTACACCCATTATGGAGTCTGCTTATCCTTTCCTTTTTAATTTCATTGATAATAACCTTGATCTACAAAGCAATGACCGATCAGGATCTGATGAAACAATTGAAATCAGAGACTAAAGAATTCCAGAAAGAGATGAAAGAACTTAAAGACCATCCTGAAAAGATGATGGCTGTCCAGAAAAAGGCAATGCAGACCAATATGAAATACATGGGTTTAAGCATGAAACCAACATTAGTTACATTTATTCCAATCATAATTATCTTTGGCTGGATGCATGCGCATCTTGCTTATGAACCTATCTTGCCTAATCAGGATTTCACAGTTACAGCAAATTTCAAGAATGCTGTCGGAAATGTTGAATTATCAGTTCCAGAAGGATTGACAGTTATAAGTAATCCTCTGCAGGAGATAATGGATAATAAAGCAAACTGGTTATTGAAAGGAGACCTGGGTGAATATGTCCTAGAATATGAGTTTGAAGGGAATAAGCATACTCAGGAACTGTTGATAGCAGATGAATTAGCATACAAAACCCCAATAAAACTAGTAAAAAAGGATAAATTAAAATCACTGCATATCAATAATGAAAAGTTGAAAGTTATGAATCTCTTTGGCTGGCAAGTAGGCTGGTTGGGAACATATATCATCTTCTCATTGATATTTAGCATGTCTCTGAGAAAAATGATGAATTTAGCATAAACTTTTTAAATAGAATAAAGAAAATAAAGAAAATGCCAGCAGGAAGACACAAATCAAGGACATTTAGGAGAGTTTTTATCAGAGTAATCTCTAAAACTAAAAAAATCTATAAGAAAAGAAATCCAAAGATAGCTCATTGTGCAGATTGTAAGTCTGAATTAAAAGGGATTCCAAGATTAAGACCATATAAAGCCATGACCATCGCTAAGACAAAGAAACGCCCTGAAAGGCCATATGGTGGGAAATTATGCAGTAAATGTACCAGGTTATTATTAAAATCAAAGGTGAGAGAAGATGTATGAAGTAGGAAGACTATGTGTGAAGATAGCTGGCAGGGATGCTGGTAAAAAATGTGTAATTGTTGATGTTTTAAAAGATAATTATGTCATGATAGATGGCACTACTAGGCGTAGAAAGTGCAATACAGCCCATCTAGAACCATTAGACAAGGTAATTAAGATAAAGAAAAATGCGTCTCATGCTGATGTTGTCAAAGAATTCAAAAAATTAAAGATTGAAGTTAAAACAACTAAACCAAAAAAAGCTGCTTCTAGACCAAAAAAAGTAAGGAAAAAGGAAGCTGAAGCAAAAAAAGAGCCCGTTAAAAAAGAAGTTAAGAAAAAGCCAGCCAAAACAGAAACTAAGAAAAAGAAGTAAGATTTAATTGTTCTTCTTTCTCACATATTTTTTATCCACAACTGTAAAATCCACATTCTTCTGATTTAAGGATATCCCCTTATATGCTAAGAGTAAACCCTTTTGGGTAATAATCATAAAAAATAGAAAATGTTTTTAAATAAAAAAGGAATATGACATAGAAAGGCGGTTCTTATCATTTAAAATATATCAAAATCTAAAATGGTACTATTAACTAAATCAAAATATTTGGCAGGATTAGCATGCCCTAGATACTTGTGGGCCTTAGTTAATGATAAAGAAAAAATACCCGAACCAGATGTTGCCGCAGAATTTTATATGGATCAAGGAACTAAAGTTGGTGAATTAGCAACAAAACTTTTTCCAGAAGGCATTCATATT
The DNA here is from genome assembly GCA_019322735.1 of Candidatus Woesearchaeota archaeon. GTDB lineage: Archaea > Nanobdellota > Nanobdellia > Woesearchaeales > BS150m-G63 > BS150m-G63. Next base: position 7,791 of record JAHWIG010000002.1, read on the forward strand.
TCATCTGAAGACTTTAGAGGTAATTTAAATAAATCTACAGAATTTCTAAAAAAGAAAGTACCTTTATTTGAAGCTGGATTTATGGTAGGAAATCTTTATTCTAGGGCAGATATATTAGTTCCTGTTGGGGATGAATGGGATATAATTGAAGTTAAATCTGGAACTAGTGTAAAAGAAATTAATCTACATGATCTTGCTTTCCAGAAATATTGTTATGAATCTAAGGGATTAAAAATAAGAAAGTGTTTTTTGATGCACTTAAATAATCAATATTTTAGAAAAGGAGAAATTGATCTTAAAAACTTATTAATTAAAGCTGATAAAACTTCTGAAGTTGAAAAATTAATGAAAGATATTAAGGGTAAAATTGATTATTTCCTTGAAGTTCTTAATAATAAAAAATATCCTGAAGAAGCTATTGGGCCTCAATGTGAAAAACCTTCTGATTGTGCTTTAAATGAATGTTGGGATTTTCTTCCTGAGAATAATGTTTTTGATTTAGTTAGTGGAGGTAAGAAATCACTTCAGTTATTTGAAGAAGGCATTCACGCGATAAAAGATATTCCTGATGCTTTTGAATTAAATGATAAACAAGGAATTCAAAGGAAATGTGAAATTAAAGGTGAGATTAATATCCATAAAGATGGAATTAAACATTTCTTGAATACTTTAAAATATCCCCTTTATTGTCTTGATTTTGAAACATTTAGTACTGCAGTACCAATGTTTAATGGATTAAAACCTTATTCTCAGGTTCCTTTCCAATTTAGTTTGTATATTGTTGAAGAAGGTAAGGAACCTAAACATCATGAATTTCTCTATTCTGGGAAGGGTGATCCACGGGAAGAATTTCTTTTAACTTTAAAGAAAGTTTTAGGAAATAATGGTTCAATTGTTGTTTACAATCAATCATTTGAGATTAGAATATTGAGAGAACTTGGTAATCATTTTCCAGAACATCAAAAATGGGTTGATGATGTTGTTTTACGAGTTGTTGATTTATTAGTTCCATTTAGGAATTTTAGTTATTATAATCCAATTCAGAAAGGTTCAGCTTCATTAAAACAAGTTCTTCCTGCAATAACTGGAAAAGATTATTCTGGGATGGAAATCTCTGGAGGGATGTTTGCTTCAGTTGAGTATTATAATATGGCTTATGATGATGGAAAAGATGTTAAAGAAGCATTATTAAAGTATTGTGGACTAGATACTCTTGGGATGGTTTGGATTATTGAGAAGTTGAAAGCGATGTGTAAGTGAAAACTTTTTTAAAGAAATAAGGATTAAATATGTGAGAATAAGATGGATGAAGACCAGTGTAGTAAAATAGAGAAAGATTTATCAAAAAGATTAAAAAAATTAAATGATAACCTTGAGAGATTAATTGATGGAGCAAATCTTTCTGATGATTTTTCAATAAACAAAATCTGCGAATTAGATAGGACTGCTTCCAGTTACCTTGGTGAACTTAATAATCATAAAAAAGGAGTAATTAAAACGTCTAGATTTTATGAAGTTTTTGATACATTACATAAGGAAGTTAACCATTTTCAAAGAAGATTATACACTGATTATAAAGAGATAATAAAATATAATATGGACCATTAATCTAAAAAAGGTAATTTTTTATAGTTCAAATTCTTAAACCCTTATAAAAAGCATATATTTTTTATACTAAGAAATAGTATCATATTAAACCACAAAACAAGAGGAATAAATGGATGTTACACTATTATCTATTCTTAAGATAATTGCTTGGTTGATTGGATTAATCATAATAATTTCATTACTGCAGTTCGTTGTAAACATCCACCCCCCGAGATATTATAGTTCTGATACTCCTGATAATTATGATTTAGAATATAAAAATGTCTCTTTCACAACATCAGATAATATAAAAATTAAGGGTTGGCTGATTATTTCTGAAAAAGCTAATGGAACTGTTATTATCGGACACGGCTATCCTTTTGATAAAGGAAATATACTGCCTGTTGTAAAATTCCTCTATCCAGATTATAATCTGCTTTATTATGACCATAGGTATTTTGGAGAAAGCTCTGGTTCAATAAGCACAGCAGGAATGAGAGAAAAAAATGATGTGAAAGCAGCCCTGGATTTTGTGAATAATGAATTTGGAAAAAAACCAGTTGCATTGTACGGGTTTTCTCTAAGTGCATCAGCAATGTTGATGTCTGATACAGATGTAAATGCAATCATATCTGACTCAGCATATGCTAATCTTGAGAATATGATTAAGCATATCTATTCTATATTTGGCCCGTTTAAATATCCATTCATACAATTGACAAATATGTTTTCAATGCTCTTTTTCAAAATACACCCTAAAAATGTTTCTCCAGCATCAGCTGTTAAGGATATAAAAATACCTATTTTGGTTATACATGGCGATAAAGACAGCCAGATACCTGTTGAGAATGCCTATCTTCTTAAAGAAAGCAACCCACATATTGAGCTTTGGATAATAAAGGGTGCTGATCATGGACAAGCATATGCTTTACACCCAGAAGAATATAAAAAACGTGTCAATGACTTTTTAAAGAAAAATATGAAGTAAAAAAAGGGATTTATATAAGTTGAATTAAACTTTATGTTCTTATCCAACTTCTATCCATCTTAGATTATTATAAGTAAAATATATATTTAAATTTGTCTAAATTTCTGCTATAAATGGCAAGTTACATCCATTCTTACATTTCCAAGAACTAGGTGATATCTTAGCAGCAAAACATATTGATCCGCAGATCTTACATTTCATCTTTCCTTTCTTGATGTCTATTAGTTGCATTACCTTCTCAGTCATTTTGATTTACAACTGCATTTTTTTGCTATATGAATAATACAACCAATAAGTCTATGATCTTTACAGCCACAAAGAATACATTTCTTGATCTTATGAGCTTTAGATTTCATCTTCTTATCATTGCACATTGGACATTTCATAATAAGATTAATTATTTACCACACCATTCGCCTTTATATCCTTCTTTAGAATAAAATTTATTCTCCCCTTTCCATTTTTGCCATGCTTCATTTACTTCTTCTTCAGAAGCATCATCAGATAATCCAAGTTTTTCTCTAAAATTAAACATGTGGTTTGCCTTGCCTTTTCCCCAATGCTCTTTTTTTGCTTCCATAATCTGATCTTTAGTAGCATCAGAAGGGAGTCCTAGTTTTTCTAACCAAGCACTTTTATCATAAAAATTCTTATGGGTATAATCTCCAAACTTTTTCCAACCTTTGTAATCATACTTATTTTGAGATCCTATTGCAAAAACAGAAACAACCCCAATTATCAATATACCCAATAATCCCATCATCACCAATTTTTTGTTTTTCATCTTTCTTTATAAATGAAGGTATCTTTATATATTTTTCCTTATCATTTTAATAAAACCAAAACATTAAAGAGTTCTAAAAACATCTCTTATTTAATAATTATGAATAAATTAAAGAATCTTGCTGAACAAGTAGAGGAAATTCTTAAGGATGAACTGAAGAAAAGAAGAATAAGGTATGATATTGCTGAAGCTGAAATATATAATATGAAAAGTGTTGGTGTTCAAGGAGATAATAGATCATATGAGTATCCTGCCCAAATCACTATAAGATATAAGAGCGGAAGGTTTAATTGGAATAATGAATTCCTTACCAGATTGAGTACCAGGATTACCAATCAAGTTGTTGGAGTTAATAGGGTTGTTTATTTGATTAAAAAGATTGGTGATGAATAAGAAAGAGTATGTTTTGACTAAAGGCCAAACATAGAAATTTAATAAGGAAAGTATTGTTACGGCAATAAAATAATTATTAAAAAAAGAGATAGACTCGAGATATTTCTATTCTATGCTATGCTTAAAGGATAATTCACCTTTTTTTATTTTCTAAAAATAATTCACTCAAATTAAGCTCAAACCCAGAAACAGGCATATCTAGATCAAAATTCCTGAGGACTTCTGGCTTTATCTCACCAATATAAGCCACATCCTTTCCCTTAACAGACACTCTAGCAACACGACCCTTGATAAAACTGTCATGATCTGTCTCAAGGACATCATAATCACAACCAATAGCAGTAAGCAATGCATCTAAGATCTGTCTTACTTCTGTATAGTCTGCTTCCCCATGACAACTAACAACCCCTAACCGAGTAAATTCTTTTACACCTGTCTCATAATTAGAATCTTTCTTGAAAACAGTTCCAATCTCAAATATTTTCTGAGGATAGTCATGATGTTTATTCTGCTGCAATGTCTTCATCAATCCAGGGATCATCCAATTCCTCAATGCATGATATTCTGAAACAACAGATCCTTCAACTTCTACATAATCATAATCAATACACATCTTCTTAGTCAAAACCTCACCACTAATCAAATGATAATTGCTTGCCTCAATTAACCCAAATCCAACTAAAATATTAGCAACCTTAGATTTAACTTTTTCAAAATCATCTTCCTTTCCGACAGTACTAAGATTAGGTAATTCATCTTTAAAGTTTTCATAACCATAAGCGATAGCGATATCCTCAACAAGATCAATCTGATGCAATATATCTGCCCTGTATGCTGGAACTAAAACGGCCCCTTTATTATAATCATACCCCATCCTTTCTAAACAATCCTTAACTTCTTTTTCATTAAGATTTAAACCAAGAATCTTATTAACATAACCAATATCAAGTTTCATACTTCTAGCTTTCAGATTAGGACTTATCTTTTTCTCTTTCCCATAATTAACATCCATAGAATAAATATTTCCACCCATGTCAGCCAAAGCAGTTACAATAATATTCAAACAAATACTAAGTGCATTATAATCAAAACCACTACATTCAATAAATACCTCTTTAGTGTCTTTATTTATTTTCCCAGTCTCATCACTATTTATTATTGGCGGCAAAGATAATACCTTACCTTTGGCATCAACAAATATTGGAAACTTATCCTTTCCTTCTAACAAATGGCCATAATCCCTGCCAGCAGGATGCTGACTCAATATCTGCAATCCAGTCATCTCTCTTCCAGATTCAAGTGGCTTAAACTTTATCTCCTTAGGTTTCTTAGCCAAATATCTTATAGGAAACTTTATCTTCTCCATTGGATAAATTCCAATAGCTGCCTTTTTTCTGTTCCTTCCATAACTCACATGAAGTTTCTCTTGGATTTGAATTATCTCCCTTATTTTTTCATCATTAAAACTAAGACCTTTGACGATGGCACATACAGTATACGGCCTTACATCAGACACAGAATTATCGACAATTAATTTCTCACCACTTTTAGTAACTTTATATTCTCTTAACCCGGTCTTAACACCAATAAAACTGGAAAAGGCACGGGCAAATCCCTGTTCACTCAACATATCTGGCCTATTAGGAAATACCTCAACTTCAATTTCATCATCAATATTTTCAAGATCAGTTCCAAGCATACTTATTCTTTCTTTAAGTTCATCTAAAGGAAGCTTTTTTCCAACTAAATTTTCAAACACTTTCCGATTTAATTTTACAACAGGCATTTATTTCAACCACGCTTTCATATTTCTTGTTTGTTTAAGATCATTCTTATATATCTCTCTTATATCTGAGATATCATAATAATCAGATACGGTTCTTTCAAGTCCAATCCCCCAAGCAAGTACAGGATAATCAACACCAAGCAAAGGCTTTACAACTTCAGGTCTAAATATACCCGCCCCACCTAATTCAACCCATTTTTTCTTGACAGGGTGGAATATATCTACTTCGGCACTTGGTTCAGTATATGGAAAATATGCTGGACGAACCCTTATTTTTTCAAAACCCATCTTACCAAAAAATTCTTTAAGATAACCCATCAGATTAGAAAAATTTACATTCTCATCAACAACTATCCCTTCAACCTGCACTAATTCAAACAAATGACTCCAATCTAATGATTCATTTCTAAAACACTTACCGACAGAAAAGAATTTTGCAGGCAGATCTTCCTTCCTAAGCTTAGCAATCTCCCTAACACTCAGGACAGTTGTATGCGTCCTAAGCACATTCTTCTTTGCCTCATCAAGACTCCAATCATATCTCCATCCAATACTTCCAGTAGTCCATCCATCTTCATGTGTTTTCTTAACCCTTTCAACAATCCCTTTATCTTTTAATTCACTTTTAATATCCTTGATAAAAAATGTATCCTGCAAATCACGGACAGGATGATCTTGAGAAGTAAACAGAGCATCAAAGTTCCAAAAAGAACTATCAACTAATTTCCCTGTCATCTCAGTGAAACCCATCTCAAGCCAAATCTTCTTAACATAATCAATAGCATCATTTACAAAATGCCTCTTACCATAATATGCCTTAGGGACATTTATTTCAACATCATAAGCCCTAAAATTCTTCTTCCTCCATTTACCAGTCTTCAACAATCCAGAAGTTAAACGATCAATAAATTTCTCATCAGATATTCCTTTCTTAATAATCTTCTTCCCAAGAAGTGTTAATTCAACTTCACGAAGCTTAACAACTTCTTCTTTCAAAATATCTTTCCTTTTGATTAAATTTTCAAATGCAAACTTTTCTTCAGGTTTTAACCCACTGACTTCAACAGGAAACTGTTTTTCTAAAAATTCTTCCTCTAAACTCTTTTTGAGCAACAACTTCTTACCATTATCTGTAATAGAAATAATCAGTTTCTTATCTTTCTTAAGATTGATTGCTGCCTTCTTTTTTAATACGCCAACACATGCATCTAATTCATCTTTACTCAATCCAACTTCTTCACCGATTCCATCAAGACTTAAATCTTTTTCATTAACGGCTTCTAAAAATCTTTTCTCAGGCAATCCTTTTTTCACATACTCTTTTCCATTCTTACCAAGATCTATCACTTCTTTTTTATCTTCTTTCAATACAATTATTTTTTTATTGCCCAACCATTGCAATGCCCTCATGATTTCAACACCTTTCAACCCAGATTTAGCCAAAATATCATCAAAAGAACTCAGAATAGATAATAAAGGTAAAACTCTTCTTTCTAGAGGACTTAATTTTGCAATTACTGCTTTAACATCCATTAGAAAACCTAACTACTAATTCTTTAAAAATCTTACTATGAGAAATCTACTTCTTTAATGCTTCTTCTGCTGTTGGCATCTTATCCCAAACAGATTCAAACATATTATCAAGAGCAGAAGCAAAAAAGGGAGTATTAACCCAAATCCCTACATCATAAGTTGGATGAACCCCTGAATCGTTCAACACCATGAAAACTAAATCTTTTCCATCCACAATGGTAAATCTGGCCTTTCCATCAGTATGTCTCACTTCAGCTATATTAGAAATATCCTTAAGTGCAGCCTTACATTCGTTAGAAATAGGGGCAGCAATCCTAATCTCAACACCATTCTTTTTTACTTTTTCAAGAATTGGTTTTAATCCTTCTATCTTCCTAATAAATCCCTGTGTGGTTGTCATCATAGTAACAGACTTCTCAGCATTCCTTATCATTGATTCAAGATGATTATATAGATTATGTCTTCCTCTAATTGACCCAGAAAGATCAGCAGGAGCTACCAATTCGATACCTTGGGTGTGCAAAGTAGTTAACTCCCTAAGTATATCAGTCTCTTTTAGATTTTCAAGTCTGTCTATTTTAACCTTAGCTTCCTGATGCATATTCTTCTTGACCCTCTCCACAACTTCAATAGGTGGAACGGCCAAATATTTGATTGGCTTTCCCAATTTCAGAATAACAAATCCTTTTTTTTCTAAACTCTCAAGAATGTCATAACTTCTGCTTCTTGGAACATCAGCTATATCAGAAAGCTCGCCGGCTGTAGAAACCCCACGAGACAGTAATGCTGCCCAAATCTTGACCTCATACAAATTAAGAGAAAAGTATCGCCTTAGTTGGCTCAAAAATTCTTCTTTGACTATCATTATATTGTATCCTCTTTGTTTTTTAATTATGTAAAAGAGTTAAAAACTGATACTACTCCCATTGTGTTAAATTTATTAAAACACAACTAATATTTAAAGCTTTCTTTGGAAGCTTTGGATTAAAGACTGATATCTTTTTATTAAATAGTACCATTGATGTAATCTTTAAAATTGAAGATATAATCTTCTTGTTAATAAGAAGAAAGTATCAATAATTTAACTTGTATCTCAATAATCCTGCGATCCCACCAAGTCCATCAAGCTTCTTTCCACCTTCATGTTCAGAACTAATTAAATATATCTTGCCATTCATCTCTTCAACTTTTTTCATAAGAAAATCTATTTTCTCAAAATCTTCGGCTTCCCTTTTCTTCTGAATAAATCCCCCAGTGATAAGCAGTACCTTAACAGCACCACCAACAACAGCATCTTTGACTTGTTTTATTCCATAAATTCCCAACCCCTCTTTTGATATCTCACTAAGCAATTCTTCAACCAATTTCATCTCCTTAGAAATTCTATCCTGCCTCAAAACATTCTCAACTTCAGGTCTTTTCAAAACTTCATTTATTCCATTCTCTCCAACATTTGAACAACCAGCCAACACTATTTTCTTCTTTAAACTATCATCTTTAATCAATTTCATCAGATCTTCTTTAAAGAATGCAGGACTTGCCAGAACAATACTGTCCGGATTATATCTTTTCATATATTCCTGCAACACCTTAATTATTTCAGAATAAAATTGACCTTTAGCCTTAACCCTCTCTTCTTTTTTCTGAACATCCCCTTCAATTGAAGAAAGCAAATCATAACCATCTTTTTTAGAAAGGGCAAAATAGGCACTCTCCCTGTCCATCACACATATTAATATTTTAGCAACTTTTGCTTTAATCGCATCATTTAACCAATCCAATTGAAACTTAAGCCAGCTCAATTTAATCAAAGAAATAACTACCCCAACATTTAATTCAAAACTATGATGGCTTCCTCTTCCAATCTCTTCAGGACCATCCACAACAGTTCCTAAAATCCTCAATACATCAGAACCAAAATCAATATCTTTAACAGATATAGATAAAAACACAACCTTTTTCTCAACCCTTGACTTTCCTTCTTTTCCCCCATAACTTATCTTTCTTGTTGTCTTTCCCTTTATAACATCCCCTTCCTCAATAATGTTGCTTAAATACCATAAATCTTCAAGATTCTCAATCTTTATCTTAATTTTTCCTTTTTTAATATCCTTATGGATAAGCTTCATAGTCGAAAAACAGAAAAACATATATATATAAATAGTTATGTATTAAAAAATATGATAAAAAAGGTGATTGCATAATGAAGAAAAAAGCACAGGCAAGCGCATCAGGCGCATCAACATTATTGATAATCATAGCACTAATAATTGTTCTATATATCTTATTCCTACCTCCAGAAGCAAGAGAGGAACTACTGGCAGAAAATACAACATCTGGAGAAGGAGAATCAGAAACAGCAGAAGAAAATATCCTTGTATCGGAAAATGTAGGCACCCTCTCTCACATTCCAACAACACTAGAGCAACATTCTATTGGTAATATCTATCTTTTCGAAACAACAAATGCAGAAATACTGGAAACAATAAATCCCTTCATAATCCAGAATGGTTGGTTCAATAAAAAATCAAAGACCCTTTCATTTAAAGTGCCAGACCTAAAAAACACAGAAACCATCATGCTTACCATCACTGCATCAAAAACAAAAGGCATCTTAATAATTTATTTAAACAATGAAGTTATATATGAAAGCCAATTTGAAACCATCACACCTGCACCAATCTCATTAAAGAAAACGTTATTGAAAGAAGATAATACATTAAGATTTGAATTAGAAGGTGTCGGTGCAGCATTCTGGAAAACAAATGAGTACCAATTCAAATCCATGCAGATAGTTGGTGATGTTACTGATTTAAGCGGCCAGGAAGGCCAGAACACATTTATAATAACAAATACAGAATACCTAAATATGGAGGGTGCAAAACTTGCATTTATTCCTTACTGCAGTGGCATACAAGGTGTTGGCAAATTAACAATTCAGATAAATAATTATAATGTTTTCTCTGCTATTCCAATTTGTGATGATCCATATCAACAGAGCTTTTCTCCGGCAATATTAAACAGCGGAACAAACGAGATAAAATTCACAACAGCAAAAGGAAGTTATAGTATAGAACAGACAAGTATAGTGACAGACCTAAAAGAGACAAAATCAGCAATATATTATTTTGACATAAATCAAAGCCAATATGATCAAATTACATCCAATGAAAAAGATGCAACACTTACACTTGAATTTGTTGCCAATCAGGAAAACAAAAAAGCAACACTGAATGTAAATGGTCACCTTACAGAAATTGATCAAACAGATCCAGAATATTCAAGAAATATTGATAGTTGGATTGAACTTGGAAATAATTATGTTGAAATAAAACCAAAAGCAGATTTACATGTTGTTGAACTAACAGTAAAGTTAGAATAATTCTTAAAAGGTAACGAAGAATGGTAGTTGAATCTATAAAAAAAGTTGGTACTGCAACAGCAAAGGCAGCTGTGGGCCATGTGACAGAAGGCGGATCAGTTAATCTCTTTTTCTTTCTTGTTATGCTTGCACACATTGTTGATGGTTTATATCAATACAATCTTGTAATCTTAAGGACTGCAACATACCTCACATTGGGAATATTAGGATGGTTCATGGTATTCCGTGAACCAGAAACTAGTTTTGCTTCAAAAGAAGGCATAGAAGGCCTGATTAAATCAATTGTTCTTGCAATAGTTGCATGGGGACTCCCTCTTGCATTACTAAAACTTGGACCTTCATTAAACATTAGTTTAGAACTGCTAAACATAGTTGTTTCTGTCTGGCCTTTCTATTTAGTCTGGTTTGTATTCTTAGAGCCAACAACCCCTTTATTACACAGTATCCAAAAACTGATAACAACTGTATGGGTAATCATAGGAATCATGACTTTATACAGTGCCATAGAAGCCGGCCAATTAGATGATATTCCTGCCCTGCACAACACAGAAAATACAAACATAATAGGGGCATGGGGCAATGTCTGGCAGCTGTTCAAAAATGCAGTGATGGATGTATTTGATACATTAATGGGTTTTCCAAAAATGATACGGGAAGGTATTGAACGTCAGTTAGAATACGCCACAGGAGGAGAATATCATTCAGGGGTAGAAGAACAGACAGTAGAAAAACTTGGAGTATTTATAAAAGATTTAAAGCCATCCAACCCAGAGATAAATGAAAATGAATCATTAGAGCTCTGGGGTACCTTAGAAGTAAAAAGTGCATCAGACGACCCATTATCAATAAGTATTAGCTGTAATTCCTCCACATCAACAGGAACACACTCAATAAGCCATTTCATAGTAGAAGGCAATGACGATATAGATATTGACTGTATATTCCCTGAGGGATTCAAAAAAGGTAGCCATAAGATAAAATTCTTCGCAACATACTCATTCGAAACTGCTGCATATCTAAAGATATACTTTATGGATGAAGAGAGAAAAAAGACAATGAGGAGAGCTAACTTGGATGTTTTTGATGAATTCGGGATTAAAGAAAAAGAACCAATAGCAAGGTATACAAGCGGACCTATAAAAATTGGAATATCAACATCCTCACAACCAATCGGATTAAATCAGGAAGCAACAACCAAACCAAGAGTAGGATTCACAATAGAAAATACCTGGGAAGGAAAGATAAAGAAAATTACTTCACTAAAAATAACGCTACCAAAGGGATTAGAATTAGATCAAGATACTTGTGATTATAATTTCTTAGTATCTGAAACAAAAGAGAATTCAATAACATATAAGATAACTAAAGAAATAGATGAAATAAAAACATATAGAACCTTCAACTGCAGGACAAAAGTAACAGATATAATTTCCTTATTGGGAAATATCCCCCTATCAACAAAGGAACTATCAGTGTCTGCGGCATACATCTTTGAAAGTGAGGAAGAAACAAAAATCACCGTAAAATGAATAAATTAATCATTGCACTAACATTATTATTGATAATTTCTGGATGTCAATTTGCATCCCAACAACCCATAAAGACAACTGCAGATTACAAGCAAGGCACAAAAGGATTAACATTAAGATTTATTGAAACACCAATACTTACAGAAGTATATGAAAACAGCCCAATATCTTTAAACGTTCTTTTAGAAAACAAAGGGGCCCATGATATAGAAAGTGGAATAATCTTATTAGGATTTGAAGGGCAGAACTTCAGATTCATAAACTCAGACTTTACAGATTTTCGCTTAGAAGGAAAATCTATTTACTATCCCAAAGGAAACCAAAAACTGAATTCCTTCCAGCTAGAATCACGAAAGATAGAAGAAAAAGAAAGTATGGAAAGAAAAACACACCTATACCTTACTACTTGTTATGACTACCGCACAGAATTCTCCCAGAACATCTGCATAGATTCTGATGTATACAACTTAAATAAAGATAAGGCCTGCACACCACAGAATATCGCCCTATCCAGTGGACAGGGAGCTCCAGTTGCAGTAACAAAAATAGAGACAAGAATTATCTTCAAATCTCAAGAAAATACAATCCAGCCACAATTCACAATCCACCTAAAAAACATGGGGCAGGGCAATATAATAAACAGGAACAACATACACAGTATCTGTTCTTCCCAATCAATTGGAATCGAAGAATTGAATGTAATTTCATTAGAAGCAGAGATATTTGGTTTAAGCGGAAATATCCAACTGGATTGCAAACCAAAAAACCCAATAAAGATAAAGGACAAAAGTACAAAGGTAGTCTGCACATCCCCAGAATCATTAAGCACTGAAGCTGGAACATATTTAAGCCCAATACATATAACTCTTGATTATGGATACACAACTACAATTTCAAAAGACATAACAATTAAACGATTATTAACATAAACGAAAGTTTTAAATAAAAAAGGTACCAATTCAGAAAATAATGAAAAAGCAATCATTAACTATTATATTATTACTTCTTGTAGCTCTTAGTTTTGGTTGTAGTACTGGTGAACCAAAAAGATATGATGTTGATATCCATACAGGAACACAGGGTCTTGTTTTAAGATTTCTTCCACAAACTCCTCCAGCTATTGTATACAGCGGAGAAAGTATGGATATCCAGATAGAAGTATCGAATAAGGGGGCATATGAAGTCAACAACGGACTATTATACTTAACAGGATTTGACAAAAGCATAATTGATGTAGGGTGGGAAGTTGTAAATATTCCAACAATAGGGGGTAAAGCAGAATATATGAGGGAAGGCGGAAAGAACGTAGTCTCATTATCATCCATACTTAACCACGAGATAAGTGTTGGATTGCCTTCAGGGGTAGACGGATATGATACCAAGATTGAAGCAATTGCCTGTTATTATTATAAAACTACAGCAACAATTCCAATATGTATTGATGCAAATCCAAGAATTGATACTCATGATGCTTGTAGACCAACAAGTGTTAGTGGTGGTAGCCAAGGCGCACCAGTTGCAGTATCAAACGTCCAGGTAGAACCAGGATATGGAAAATTAAGATTAATATTAACATTAAACAATGTAGGTAATGGCGTTATAATAGATGAAGAATCCTGCCCATTTGGATATAAATATGGTGAACTTGGCAACATAGAATCATTAGAAGTTAATCTAAAAGGCATAGATTTATTATGTAATCCAGATACAGTTAAACTTAGTGGTGGTTCAGCAAAAGTATATTGCCATGCAGACATATCAGACTTAATAAATACAGGGGCATACAAAACACCATTGACAATTGATTTTGAATATGGTTACAAAACTGCAATTTCTACTTCTCTTGAAATAAGGAAAGGGATGGACGAGTATTAATAGAAAAGTTTATATAAAAACTAGATTTATACTGCCTTATACTCATAAAAGGAGGGATAATAATGAACAAAAATTACTTCAAATCATTCTTTTCATTATTACTTATTACAATTCTTGTCGGTTGCTCTCAAGAAACTGGGCCATCAATGACAGATCCTTTCATAGGGGGAACCACTGGTTTAACAATGGATTTTATTGATGGTGCTCCGCCAGCCGAAGTTTACGATGGTGGCGCATTTCCATTTACAGCTGTAGTAAAATTAGAAAATGTTGGTGAAACAGATGTTGCTTTAGGAACAGCAACAATAAAGATAAGCGGTATTGATCCAACAGATTTTGGAACAACAGGAACATCATTATCCAAAGCAACATCAGAAAATTTACTGGGCTCAAAAAAAGGGGCAGAAGGAAACATAATTGAAGGCGGAATCTTACATCTAACATTCCCTTCAACTGGGGATTTCAATTATGGTAGTCAATTAAGCGGAAACATTCAATTTCCTTTCTTAGCAAATCTCTGCTACAAGTATGCAACAACATCTAACACAATGCTATGCATAAGGGAAAACCCATTAGGAACAACAGAATCTATCTGTAATGTAAATGAAGCAAAACAGACATTCAACTCTGGAGCACCAATCCAAGTTGCCAATTTCAAAGAGACTCCAAGGGGTAATGACAAGATTGCATTTACCTTTGATATAATTCACAGAGGAACAGGAAAAACATTTGGACAAAACACTGAATGTGATAACACAATAACAAACAGAGACAAAGTATTTGTAACAGTCAATACAGGAATTGACGGATTAGACTGTACTGGACTTACAGAAGGTACATCCAGTTCTGGATATATCATATTATATGAAGGAAAACGCTCAGTTACCTGCACCCAAAATATTGCTGGAACATCAGGAGACTTTGAAAAGGTCACAGAAATTATAATTGATTATGATTATGAGCAAGAAAAACTGACACATGTTCTTGTAAAACATGCAGAGGGTTAATCACTTTATTTTTTTATTCTTTAGAAGAAAGGTATGTTATAAATGCAAGCAAAGCTTCTAATTGTATAAATTCATCACTACCTTCGACCATTCTAAACTCTATCTCACCACACTTATCTATTATCTCTAATTTCTTTTTATCCTCAATATTGATACTCCATACTTCTTTTTGTATCTGTTTAATTATATCTAAACCAGATAACCCATATTTCAGCATTATGTCCAATAATTGGTTTCTTGATCCAAGGAAATTATTAGATGCCGCTAATTTTAATACATCCAACAGCTCTTTTGGCTTAGCAATGGCAGCCAAAGAATAAACATCATCCAATTCAACCTTACTGGACAATGCAATTGCACTCTGCATTATATTCTCAAGTCTCCTGCAATCCCCTTCTGAAACAGAAACGAATGCGTCTTTGACGGCCTTAGATAAATTTAATTTTTCCTTCTTTGCAATAATATCTATTATAGTTCCAAGATCCTTATCAGAAAGTGACTTAAATCTAAAAACAGCACACCTGCTCTGAATGGGATCAATTATTTTAGAACTATAATTGCAACTTAATATGAATCTACAAGTGGCTGTATAGTTCTCCATAGTCCTTCTCAGAGCCTGCTGAGCCTCCTTAGTCAGGGCATCACATTCATCCAAGAAGATAATCTTAAAAGGCACATCTCCAAGTGCTTTTGTCCTTGCAAAATCCTTAACCTTATTCCTGACAATATCAATACCCCTCTCATCAGAAGCATTTAATTCCAAGAAATTATCTCTCCAGTTCTTCCCAAATAATTGTCTTGCAACAACTAAAGCCAAACTAGATTTTCCAACACCTGCCGGACCAGCATACATCTGATGTGGCATATTCCTTAATTTAACAAATGCACTAACTCTTTTAACTATATCATTCTGACCTTTAATATCAGAAAAAGATTCTGGTCTGTATTTTTCGGTCCAAAGTGTGCTTTCCATAAAGATAACAATACTAATTTAATTTATATTATTTTCTGTGAAGAATCAAATAATATCTTCTTCAGCAACAACGAGAAAATCTCCAACAGCAATAACTGCGCTGAATGGTATAAGAATGTGCCCTTCTTTATCTTTCTCTAACTCTAATTTTTGTGTATAACTTGTAGGATTATTCAATACAACATGAATAAGTTCCCCAGATTTAGTTTCAAATATAATATCTCCAACTTCCCCAAATCGCTTTCCAGTCTTGCTCACAACGGTCTTCCCCAATAATTGTTTTAAAAATTTCTTTTCTTCTTCAGCCATTTTTTCTCACCAAATATCTCCCCTTAATTGTCTATAACAATAAGTTAAAGAGTATTTAAAGTTTTCTAAAACTAGGGTGGTTTAGGAAACATTTAAGACTGATTTTTAGTCTTATTGGTTTTCAAAAAACATGTAATATTTTGAGAAAACTATAGGGCATCAATCTTTGCTGCAATGATAAAATCACTTTCAGATAACCCCTTAACTGCATGGGTATGTAATTCAATATTAACCTTATTATAAAAAATATAGATATCAGGGTGATGGCATTCTTTTTCCGCAACATCTGCAACCTTATTAACAAAATTCATTGATTCCTTAAAACCCTTAAAAGAAAATGCCTTCCTTAACTTATGTGGATATTCCCTTATTAAATTCCAAGCAGGGATTTCTTTCTTATACTTATCTTCTTCTTCTTCAGTTAATGGCAACATTCCACCTTTGCAGGGTAAACAGTGCTTTTCTGTTAGATCCATAATCACAAAAAAGAAATCATTCTTTTTTAATCTTTTGAAAAAAGAAAGATATTTATAGTTAAATAATTAAATTCAAAGATATGGATACGGAGTCAAGATTTAGATTAATAAAAGAGGTTGGTGAAGAAATCCTAACAGAACAGGAATTAAAACAACTTCTTGAAACAAAAAACAATCCCATTGCGTATGATGGTTTTGAACCATCTGGAAAGATACATATTGCCCAAGGACTCCTAAGGGCTATAAATATTTCTAAGATGATAAAGGCAGGAGTAAAATTTAATGTCCTTATTGCAGATTGGTTTGCTTGGATGAATAATAAACTTGATGGGGACTTAGAAAAGATAAGAACTACTGGAGAATACTTCATAGAAGTATGGAAGGCATCAGGTTTAGATACAAGCAAAGTAAATATCATTTGGACAAAAGACTTAGTGTCAGATGATGAATATTGGAAAAAAGTAGTAAATATTGCAAGAAATAATACTGTAAAAAGGATAACAAGATGTGCACAGATAATGGGAAGAAGCGAAAGTGATTCATTATCAGCCGCACAGATATTCTATCCATGTATGCAGTGTGCAGATATATTCCATTTCAAGGCAGATATAACTCAATTAGGTATGGATCAAAGAAAAGTGAATGTATTAGCAAGAGAAATTGGCCCAAAACTGGGATTTTGGAAACCTGTGGTTGTAAGTCACCACATGTTATTAGGATTAGGAAAACAACCACAAACAAACCTTACTGGGGCAGAAAGAGCGATACAATTAAAGATGAGCAAATCCATTCCAGACAGTGCAATATTCATGACAGATACAGAAGAAGAGATTAAACGAAAGTTAAACAAAGCATATTGCCCAGAAGGGATAATAAAAGATAATCCAATTCTTGATTACTGTAAACATATCGTATTTGAAAAGATAAAAGAATTCAAGATTGATAGGCCAAAGAAATTTGGCGGTAACTTAAGCTTTTACAAATATCAGGATTTAGAAGATTCTTTTGCAAAAAAAGAAGTCCACCCAATGGACCTCAAACAAAGTACATCAAAAGAGATAAATAAGCTCCTCACCCCTGTAAGAAAACACTTCAAGACAGGAAAAGCAGCTAAACTCTATAAACAAGTATCAAGCTTTGAATCAACAAGGTAGTTATTTCGGTTGTAAAACAATAGAAACAGCATCAGTAAAATAAGTCTCAACAACCCTTTTAACTTCTCCAACATTAACTTTCTTTATATTTTCAATATAATTATCAATCTCTTTTTCTTTATCGATAACACTCAAGGAATTAATAAAAGCTGCCCTCTTTGCAGTATCTTCCATATTAAGTAAAAAACTCCCTTCAGAAAATGTCTTTGCCTCCTTGACTTCTTCCACAGAGACATCCAATAATCTATTAAACTCTTTCAAAATTAGATTTTTAACCTTATCTAAGTTAGATTTATTTGTCCCAATATATGCTGCAAAAAATCCATAATCAATTCCTTGCTCAATATGCACACCAACCTCATATGCCAATCCCCTTTTATTCCTTATTTCATCAAACAACCGCCCAGATTGCCCTTTTCCAAGTATCCCTTTTATGACTTCAAGAATATAACTATCTTTATGCCCGCGAGAAACAGTAGGATATCCAATAATAAAATAGGATTGTAATACTTCTTTGTTCTCAGTAAGTTCATTTCCACCAGAAACCTCCAAACCAATAACAGGGTATTCTATGTCCTTTTCCTTTGCACTTCCAAAAAATTCTTCAACTAATTCAAAGGGGTTTTCACAACCACCCACTATGGATATATGAAAATTGTTTGAACAATAATATTTGGAATAAAAATCAAGAATATCTTTTTTGGTTATTGATTTTACAGTTTCATTGCTTCCATAAACTGGAATTCCAATAACCCCTTTAAAACATGCCCTTTGAAACAACACCCATTGGTACATCCGAGGATCATCATTTATCATTTTAATTTCATCAAACAACACCTTCCTTTCATTTTCAATATCTTTCTCATTAAAAACAGGATTAAGCAAAATATCTGATAGTATATCCAATGCAGTCTTCAAATACTTTTTAGGTACCTTAACATAATAATGTGTTGTATCATTTCCTGTTGAAGCATTTATCTCCCCTCCAAGTTTTTCGATTTCATTAGATATTTCTCTTGCATCCTTCCTCTTCTTAGTCCCTGCAAATACTAAATGTTCTAGAAAATGGCTTATGCCCCTCAAATCATCTGGCTCATAATTTGAACCAACCTTAACTGCAACTTCAACTGTGACTGAATCTGTTTGTTGTTCATAAAATAATGCCTTTACACCATTAGCTAATCTTTTTTCCTTCATGAACCTATGAAAAATTGACAATATATAAACCTTATTAAAACAAAAAGTTTATATTGACACAAATGAAAAAACCATAATGGCAAAACTGATAGAATTCAAAAAAGCATTAAAAAAAGAAAAAATAAACACTGCAATTTTCTTTGGGTCTGATTCAACTATAAAGTATTTCACATCGTTTGACGGTTTTGCCTGTTTAATGATTCCTGCAAAAAAATCACCAAAACTCTTTGTTCCGGATCTTGAATACACAAGAGCAAAAGAAACATCAAAGATTAAACCAACAAAATGGAAAAATGATATCTACAAATACATAAAAGAAATAGCAAAAAATTCTACATTAGGTATAGATAAAGAAAAGATAAGTGCAAACCAATATCAAAGAATAAAAAAACAGCTATCAAAAAATAAGATAAAAGATATTTCTAAAATAATAGTAAACTTAAGAAAAATAAAGACGGAGGAAGAGATAAATAACTTAAAAATTGCCTGCAAAAAAACAGATGAAATCATCAAAGATGCAATAAACCAATTAAAATCAAATAAATTAAAGACAGAAACAGAAGTAGCATCATATCTCATTTCAGAAACAATAAAACAGGGATTAGAGATTGCATTTGATCCAATTATTGCATCTGGAGAAAATTCAAAACACCCACACTATAAACCAAAGGATACAAGACTCAAACAAGGTTTCTGTGTCATTGATTTTGGGGTGAAATACAAAAACTATTGTTCAGATATGACCAGGACAATTTATATTGGAACACCCTCCAAAGAGGAAATATCACTATATAATAAGGTACTAATAGCACAAAAAACAGCAATAGATAAAGCAAAACCAAATAAAAGTTGCAGTAAACTACACCAGGATGCAGAAAAACTCCTTAATCAAAAAATGATTCATGCACTTGGGCATGGTATTGGAATAGATGTACATGAAGCCCCTTCAATAAACTCCAAATCAAAAGATATATTAAAAAGAAATATGGTCATTGCAATAGAACCGGGGATATATAATAAACAAGGCATAAGGATAGAAGACACTGTCTTAATAAAAGAAAAAGCAATGCCCTTAACAATTACCCCAAAAACACTTATTTCCATAAAAAAACCATAAAGTATATATAAACCAAACACATAAAATAGCAAAAATGCCTACAAAAGACGATATTAAGGAGGTACGTTATAACTACTCTGTAGACCCCATTGTAGAAGAAGAAACACAAGTACTAAGAGAAGCCATATCAGAATTAAAAAAAGAACTTGAAAGATATAAAGACCCACCACTAATGGTGGCTGAAATCAAAGAAATAATAAAAGATAATGCAATAATCAAAATTCAAAACGGAAACCAATTCATGGTAAATATCTCAGGGGAATGTGAAAAACTTTCCCCAGGAGACCAAGTATTAGTAGAACAAAAACATCTGACAGTAATAAAAAAAGTAGGGATATCAAGAGATTTTGATGTTGAACGTTTTGTAATCTTAGAAAAACCAAATAATTCCTGGAAAGATGTTGGCGGCCTTAAAGTACAGATTAATGAAATAAAAGAAGTGATTGAGCTTCCATTAAAAAAGCCGGAATTATTCAAAAAAATAGGAATACAGCCACCAAAGGGGATCCTACTTTATGGCCCCCCTGGAACTGGAAAAACACTATTGGCAAAAGCGGTTGCAGCATCAACAAATTCAACATTTATTGAAATAGTTGGATCTGAATTAGTACAAAAATTTATAGGAGAGGGTGCAAAATTAGTAAAAGAGATATTTATACTTGCAAAGAAAAAAGCACCATCAATAATCTTTGTTGATGAAATAGATGCTATTGCTGCAACAAGGATTGATATCGGAACATCCGGAGAAAGAGAAGTACAGAGAACATTCATGCAATTCTTAGCAGAGATTGACGGCTTTAAGCATTTAGGTGATGTAAAGGTTATAGGTTGCACAAACAGAAAAGATATTATGGATCCAGCAATAATAAGGCCAGGAAGGCTTGATAGATTAATAGAAATTCCCTTGCCAGATAACGATGGTAAAAAGGAAATATTCAAAATCCACACAAAGAATATGCGGTTAGATAAGAAAATAAAGATAAACGACATAATAAAAAAAATGGATAATTTCTCTGGAGCAGAGATAAAAGCCGTCTGCACAGAGGCAGGATACTTTGCAATAAGGAAAAATAAAAGCATAATCAACGAATTAGACTTATTAGATGCAATAACCAAAGTAAAGGCAAGAGAAGAGGCAGAAGGAAAAGATTATATGAATCTATTCGGTTAAATCTATTTCTCTTTCAACCACTAATGCACCAATATATCCGCATTCCTTACATTCATATTTTCCAGTCTGTCCGCCAACATTTAATATGATGCCCATTGATCTGCATTTCGGACAAATTAGTTGTTTCATAATGAAATGCGCTCATTAGTTACTTCCTTTCATCATCTCCTTTCGGATCTGTGGGTGTTCACAAAATCATCGCGCATGTTATTCTAACTGTTCAGTATTTTTAAAGTATTCTAAAATCAACACATATTCTATACTTTCCTGGGGAATATTGCCCACATTTAACAATATCTAAAATCTTAAACTTCTTTCTAGAACATGCCTTTTTTATTTTTTCTATTGCCAATTCAGGGATATCCTTCTTATCAAGAAAATCATAAAAGTGAATAATCCCATTTTTCTTAATCTTCCTCAAGGTAATATTCAAAAAAGCTTCAGCACCCTTAGGTAGGGGCATCAGTATTCTGTCAAATTTCTTCCTTATTTTAGGCAAAACAGATTTAACACCTCCAACAAATAATCTGACATTATTCACCTTATTTAAAACAAGATTTTCCTCTGCATACTTATGGGCAAGGGGATTTATCTCCACACCATAAATCTCCCCTGCACCAGTATTCTTACTTATCACTATCGGATAAGGGGCAACACCAGAGAACATGACTAATACTTCTTCTCCTTGCTTAATCTGTTCATATATTCTTTTTCGCTCAGTACTCAGCCTAGGAGAAAAATATGTTTTCTCAATATGTAATTTAAATCTGCACCCATGTTCAACATAAACAGTTTCCTTCCTTCTTTCACCAGCAATAATCCTCATCTGTGCAGTCCTAAATTTTCCAGAATATTGCTTTGTTTTCCTCAATACAACTTTTATATTCTTATGCTGTTTCAAAAAATATTCTCCAACAATCTTTTTTTTCTTCTCTAATCCCTGAGGGAAATCTGAAAAAATCAAAATATCTCCAACAACATCAAAAGACCTTGGAACTAAATAACATTCTTTTTTAGTTAACCCGCTTATTTCTATATTTTTCATATTACTATTAAAACCGCTCCGGCAACCATAATAATGCAGGAAATTGCCCTATGAAATAAGTGAGGGTCATGAAATATTTTCCCCCCTAATAATGTAGAAAATAACGTACCTGCACGAAATATCGGAAACGCCAAACTAACAGCAACCATTGAAACTGCAGTTAAATAAACAGTACGCTGAACAATAAATAATATTGCCAATAAAAAAATCCATTTACCAGCACTCTTTATGCCATGATTTATACCCTTAAAACCATCATGAAGCAGATTAATTAAGAATATGAAATTAATCATAATAAAGAACTGTACAAAAAAGAGGTAGGTAAATTGGTCAGTCTTTCCCAAAATGACTTTATCCAAAATAGAAACAAAGGAGTAAAGGAGTAATGCCAAAAATATGTATTGTGTATATTTTGACTTAAATAAATGTATAAATGGTTTAAGTGGTTGCTTGAAAGGGTGTTCCACTTCTAAAAAATACGCACCAAAAACCAATAAACCAATTCCAGAAAACTGTAATGCTGTCAACCGTTCTCCTAAAAAGAAATAAGCTAATAATACGACAAAAGCAGGACTAAAATTAAGTAGGGGTGAAGTTACAGAAACTTGCATATGCCGAAGACCTTTAGCTAAAAACCAAAAAGCAAAGGTAGCAAGAACAGATGAAAAAAATATTAACAAGGCTAAATCAGCAGATATAGAAAAATTGACCTTATCAAAAAAAACAAAGAACAAGAAAAAGATAAAGATAGATAGCACAGTAGACATCTCAAGAGCATGTTCCTCGAAAAGTGTTCTCTTTTCTACAATCATTCGCAATCCGAAAAAGATTGCAGCAAGTATTCCAAAAAAATACCATTCCATAATCTTGCCTTCTTTTTTCCCTATTTAAATCTATTGAAAAAAGTCTCCAAGACCTTTTTGTTGCCTCTTTCCTTTATATTTATTAAGTTTTTCAATAACCCCTAAAACCCTTTCTTCACTAAAATCATGTTTTTTAACAAGCAGATCAAATAATTTTTTTTCATCAATATCTCGCCATTTAAGTTCATATTCATCAGTTACCTTCATTTTCTTGATGGTATAGAAAACATCTGTCCATGGAAAGGGAAAATAATCGTCCCATTTAACATCCTTAAACAAATTATCAAAATCTGAACCGTATTTTTTAACCAAATCAAGTGCCTTTTTTGGTCCGATTCCCTTTATGCCCCCAATATTGTAATCTGTTCCTATCAATATCGCCAAAATTATTAACTGTTCTTTATCTATTCCCAATGTATTTAGGCTCTTGCTCAAAAAAAGCATCCTTGGGTTTACTGATTCATATGTTAATGTATTTGCTTTCTTTTTCTTTGCCGTTATGGTCAAATTCTGTATAACCCTCTCAGCGCCATACAACAAGGAATCATAATCCTGACTGACTGCTGCAAATGCATCCCCCTTGCTAACTATATATGCTGCCTGTGCTTCGCCCTCAGAAGGTGCATCAATAACAGGTAAACCCAAGGTTCTAACCAAATTCTTTGCATCATCAACCATTTCTGGGGTCAACCTAGAAGTTCTGGAAGCATATTTTCTCATGCCTTCGATATCTTTTTTCTTCTTTGCTTCTTTATACTTCATTTCTGCCTCAATTTTAATTAACTTTCTTCTCTCTCTTTCTTCGTGTTTTAATTCCGGAACCTCACCATCAAAAACAAAAGCAAGTTTTATTCCCCTTTGCATAAGATTGGTTGCCCTAGAAAACAACCCAATAAGGTGTGAGGTTACATTACCATTAGAATCAACTAATAAGGAACCATCTCTTTGGCGAATAGAAGATAAATACTGATATAAATTATTATACGCATCAACAACTAAAATTTTCCCACTTAACTCTTTAATAGATATGTCTTCCCCCTCCAAAAGATCTCTTAAAGCAACACCCATAAAACACCTTATAAAGAAATTTGTTTAAACACCATACCTGTAAATTCTTTTTTCATCATTTCCCTGGCCTTATTAGTCAAATCTCCCGTAGTCAAAAATAGCACGGGTAATTTTTTCATCTGTCCTTGAACAAAAGCAGAACTTAGATCCTTATCACTACATTTCTTTTTATTTACTGCCTTGCAATAATATGATAATCCACCCAATGCTGAAGGTATTTTAACAACAAATTCTGCCTCCTTATTTAATCTTAATATCTTTTCATTCGAATAAGTTATACGTTCACGCTCAAACAAACCACGGATTGATTGTAAAAAGGCATCTTTCTTTATTTTTGGAGGCATTATTTGTCTTTTTACTTGAGCGGGTGTTCTTTGTTTTACAGAATCAGGATATTTCTTCACAGATAATTTATCTTTCAAAAGCAAAACAACCAGCTCTTTGACTTCTTCACTTGGCAATAAAAACCATCTCCAAAACAATTCTTTTCTTTCACCAATCTTTGCCTCAAATGGTTTTGCAAAATCCTTAGTATTACGAAGGGCGATACGAACAACAGGATCTAACTTTCCATCTAAAAGTACCTTTTTCTGTTTCAGTAACATTAGGGCTTTTTTTTCTTTTTCATGTAATCTCTCAATATACCTTTCTAATCCAGCCTCTTGGCCCTTCATATAATAAAAAGGTGATCCACCAAATTTAATATTAGAAACAAATACTTTACCTTCACTAGTTAATTCAGACAATAATGCAGATGCCATCAAAATATCAGTATGTATCTCTTGATATAATTGAGAAGGAATTATCGGACCTTTTTCCCTAATTAGCTTTAATGCTGTTTCCTTTTTATTAACAAACGTATCTTCCCCCACCATAAAAAAACAAAAGAACTCAACCTATAAATATCTTTTTGTTACGGCCGCATCCACCTTACTTCATAGTAAGTTACATCACCCTCATCATCAACTATCCCCAACATAAGTCTCTTCTTTGTTGAATGCGCAACCCTGTTCTTGGCTGCAAATTCATGCCAGGTCAAAACACCCCCCTCTTTAACAGGATACACAACCCACCTTGCATGATCCTCCCCTGGTTTAACTCCACGATCATATACTCTAAAATCTGCTCCAAATTTCAATGCTGTTTTAATTATGTATCCACGATTCCGCATATCTTTGAACACACTATACCTTACCCAAAAATTTGGCTCTGATTTTTTTGCCTTTTTAACAAATCCGTCAGAATCAATTTCCTTATTTCTTCCATCAACCACAACAAGGTTTCCTTTTTCCATTAAATATAGTGACTCTAATAAAGAAAGTTGCACCTTGCCACTTGCAAGCAAATTCCCAAATCTACTCTTATCATACAATAATCTAGCAGCATTTCCTTTTTCAATTAAAATTCCTTCTCCGGAAAAAATTGCTCTTAGTATTTCCTTGGTTGGCATAAGAAAAAATAAAGCAATGGTAATTTAAAAATCTTTGTGTTTAACTAAAAAACAAAAAATATATAATCCCCAATCATAAACATAAACAACATGAAGGTCACATTTATGGGAACTTCCTGCATGGTTCCAACAAAAGAAAGAAATCAACAAGCCTTTTTCATTAGACATGGCTCTGAAGGTATATTGATAGATTGCGGGGAGGGTACACAGCGCCAGTTTAAATTAGCTGGTATACCTTTAACAAAGATAACAAAAATACTGATAAGTCATTGGCATGGCGACCATACGTTTGGCCTTCCCGGAATCATACAGAGCCTGCATACCTCAGAATATACAAAAACACTAAACATTTATGGCCCAAAAGGAACGAAACAACGCTTCAATAATCTGTTCAAGGCATTCCCTTTTGATAGGAAGATAAATATGGAGATTCATGAAATAAAAGAAGGCACGATCTTCCAAGATAAAATATTAGAGATAGCTGCACTCAAAATGGACCACAACATAGAATGTTTTGGTTATAGAATAATTGAAAAAGATAGAAGGAAGATAAACATTCCATATATAAAGAAACTAAAAATACCAGAAGGCCCCTTGCTTGGAAAACTCCAAAACAATAAACCAATAATATGGGAGGGGAAAAAAATAAGCCCAAAAGAAGCTACAATAAAGATAATTGGGAAAAAAATTGGAATAATCCCTGACACCAAATTATGCAATGGTTGTTACAAGGTAGCACTGGATGTTGATTTATTGATATGTGAATCGACATATACTAGTAAATTAATAAAAAAGGCAAAAAAATATTTCCACATGACATCAAAAGATGCGGCATTAGTAGCAAGCAAATCAAACGTAAATGAATTAATATTGACCCATTTTAGCACAAGATATAAAAATACACAAGAAATAGAAGAAGAAGCAAGAACTTTCTTTGATAAAACAATCTGTGCGGAAGACCTTATGAAGAAGAATCTCTGATTATTTTGAAGCCAACCTTATATCTTCACTCTTAACTGTTTTTCTTCCAGCATGAACTGCCAACTTTGTTGCCTGAGATGAAATATCTTCTGCAATTTCCTCCAAGACCTCCCTTAGGGCGACTTTAGCATTATCCGCCACTCTTTCTGCCCCAACTTTCCTTAATACTTTTTCCATTGCTGCTAATGGTAGTGTTTTTTTTATCATACACTTAAATTACAAATTAATTTATATAAAACCTTTGTTTTAAAAAGAAAAAGATATATAGGTGATAGTAGATATAACCTTAAAATGAATTATAGGTATCTAGGTAAAAAATGGGAAAGGGAAAGTAGAACCTTTCTTGAAGAAAAATTTAACACCAAATTAATCTTTAAATTAATAAATCCAGAACAGATGGATTGGATTGTTTTCTTAGATGAACAAAAAATCGCCATTGTTGAGAGTAAATCAACAAAAAAACCACACTATTACCCTTTTGAAAACAAAAAGAGGAGGAACCAATTGGATCGCTATTTAGCAATAAGAGCAGATCTAATAGAAAAAGACTTCGATTGTTCCTTCTATCTGCTGTTAAAAAAAGGAAAAGAGGTAATTTTCCAAAAAATAAGTAAAAAAGAAGACATAAAAAGAAGATATTAATCTAAAACGCCTGAAGTTATTCTCTACAAAAAACAAAAAGTTTATAAAGTCATTTTACCAAAAAAGGTATAAAATAAATCCAAAATTCGTCGACCGGGCGTTCTAATTCCCCTATGAGGCTTTCAAATAACATAATAGATTATGTAATAAAAGAAGTAGCTGGCGAGAGAGCCATTGAACTAGTAAGTTACCTAAAAAATAAGAAAAACATCTCTGAATTTAAGATAGCTGATGTTCTAAAAAAAGATATTAAAGAGATAAGAACGACACTATATCTTTTAGTGAACCATAATGTGGTTTCATCAATAAGGAAAAAGGACAAGAAAAAGGGGTGGTACATATATTATTGGACACTTAATACTGATCAAATAAAATATCTCTTTAAGAACTTAAAGGTTAAAAAATTGGAAACGTTAAAAGAAAGGTTAGAACGTGAAAAAAGTTCTTTGTTTTTTGTTTGTGAGAATAAATGTATACGCTTAAATTTTGATCAAGCAATAGAATTTGAATTCAAATGTCCTGAATGTGGCCTATTGATGAATCAAGAAAACAACAAAGAAATAATTGAAGGATTAGAAAAGGAAAAGATCTTGCTTGAAAAACACACTTAAAATTTCCACATATTCTCGTATTTTACTTCATCCATAAAATTATGTGGGGCATAAACCCCTAATTCAGATATGATCCCAGTTATGAATCTTGAATCTACAACATCAAAAAGCGGGTCTTTCAATGTTATTCCCTGCGGTGCCTTTGACCATAATCTTCCAGAATAACCTTCAGGGTTATGTCCAGCAAAGGTTCCAGAATCTATTTTCCAAGAAGGTGCACAAACATACAAAGGTATGCCTAAATTAAATGCAAAATCTGCAGCCATTTCAAATCCAGACGCCCCAAGAATATTTCCATTAGATAAAATGGATTGGCAGCCACTGAAAACAACATCTGCACCACCCATTGCATCCTTCAATGACAAATCCGCATAATGTGTCACCTTTATTCCCCCCCTGCTAAGCTCTCCTGCAAATTTTCTCCCATAAAAACTAGGCCGCATCTCTGTGTTATGTACACTAAATTTCTTTCCGTTGCTTCTTGCGCGCTTTAATATTTCCATAATCAGTGGATCATAACCAAAAACAAAAACTTTTCCGCTACCAATTAACTTTCTTTCACCCAATAAAGCAATTTTTTTCTGGGAATCCTTTATGTAATTTCTAATAAAACCCACCCTTTTTAAGACTTCTTTTGGGGACGCATAATTAGTAGAACCACCAGCAAGAACGTAATTTAAAACATTCTTAACAGAAGAATCTGTATAATTTACTTGAAAAAAAACATCGCGCAAAGTATATAATGAAGAAGAAAATGTATCTGAATCTATATTACTTTTGGCAATATCGGATACAGAAGAAAGTAAGATAAATAAAGAAGAAATAGAATTTAAAGAATTCTTCACTTCTTTAGCTGCTTTTTCCAAGGACATATTAAAAATGATAAAAAAATAAGAGATAAAGGTTTATTTTTTCTTTCCTCTCAATGATGTTACTATCTTCATCATATTACTGTCCATTCTAGCTATTCTTCTTTCAAGAATCACAAGAACCCGTAATGAATAAACAATTGCTGCTAAAGTACCTACAATGATTGCCAGTGTTAATTGTTCTAATGTAAGTGGCATGAGTATCAACCTCCTTTTTTTAAATAACCAACAATCCAAAAAAGAAATATAAGTATAAAAAGGTTTGGTTTTATACATAAAAGAAAATATTAATTATTAAAAATATTAAGTGCCATTAACGACCAATGTTTGGAGTGCAGAAGCAACAAAAGGCGTTTTTAACCATATTGCAACATCATAATCTTCATGTGCACCACCCTCATCTAAAAGCATTAATAACACCTCATTGTGGTCCACAACACACATCCTTGCCCTTAATTTGTCTGAATTTTTAACATCTGCAAATTTCTTAAAATAATTAAGTGCATCTGGATCGCCATTGAGAGGCGAATAAACAGAAATAGATACACCCCTTGATTTTGCTTTTTCAAGTGATTTTCCAATTATTTTTGATTTCCTCTTAAGGCCTTCTGTAGTGGTTACTAAAACTATACTTTTTTCAGAATTTTTTATCATAATATTTAAACGCGAATATATCTTTGATCTTCCCCTAATTGATCCAGAAATGTCTGATGGCTCAACAAGTTTAATACCTGTAGTATGAAGTGAATCAAGTTCCGTCATAAGCTCGCTTTCTTGCAATGAATCCATGATCTTTTCTCTTTCTTTATATTCATTATTTATTGATTCTTTTACCCTCTCCAATACTTCCACTGGAGGTATTGCGAGATATTTTATTGGCTTTCCGATTTGAGTTATTATGAACCCTTTTTTTTCTAATCCTTCTAAAACATCATAACTTCTGCTTCTCGGAACATTGGCTATATCTGATAATTCTCCTGCTGTAGATGTACCTACAGAAAGCAAAGCCACCCACAATTTAGCTTCATAACTGTTTAAGCCAAGTGCCTTTAATCTGTTTAAAAAATCGAATTGAACTATCATAATAATACCTATAATTGTTACTATTTAAGAGTTACAACCAGTATTTAAATGTTTCGTTTTTTATCATACCACAGTAACAAAAAACAAGAATTTTCAATAATACCCTGCCCCTTATTTCCACTGGAAGCTTAAAATAATTGAAAGATTTATTATTTATTATTTATTTATTTTCAATATAGAAAAATAATAAATAAATAAAACAAAAAAACAGCAAAATGTATTTTCCAATGGAAATAAGGGTGTCTGTATTCTACAAAACAATAATATTTAAAAACCTTCATTTCCTATGCAGAATTATTCTGTACGGGGGGGTTCAATAAATTGACACAAAAAGGACTAGATGGTTTTTTTGAGAAATATTTATCAAAGGAAAGCATATTTAAGGATAAAAAGGCATTACAATCAAATTATTCTCCAGAAACAATCCCACATAGGGATAAGCAGATAAAAGAGATAGCATCAATATTCGCACCAACATTAAAAGTAGAGAAACCATCAAATCTCTTTCTATATGGGAAAACGGGCACAGGGAAAACAATATCGATCAAATACGTTTCTTCACAATTAAGAAAAATGGCAGAAAAGAAAGGCACGCCACTAAAAATAATCTATGTGAACTGCAAACTAAAAAAAGTTGCAGATACAGAATATAGATTAATAGCTCAGCTCGCAAGGGAGTTTGGAAAAAAAATACCCGTAACTGGCCTACCTACTGATGAGATATACAACATATTCTTCAAAAGCCTCGATGAATCAGAAATGATACTCATATTAATCCTTGATGAAATAGATGAATTGGTCAAAAAAACAGGAGATAAACTACTCTACAATCTCACAAGGATAAATGCAGAACTAAAAAACGCACAATTATCTTTAGTTGGAATCTCCAACAATTTAACCTTTTCAGATTCCCTTGACCCAAGGGTAAAGAGCTCATTATCAGAAGAGGAAGTTCTTTTCCCACCATATAATGCCCTACAATTGCAAGACATCCTCCAACAAAGAGCAAAAAAAGCATTCAAACAAGGAGCATTAGCCCAGGGAGTTATTTCAAAATGTGCAGCATATGCAGCAAGAGAACATGGAGATGCAAGAAGGGCATTAGACCTACTAAGGGTGGCTGGAGAAGTGGCAGAAAGAAATGACGCATCAAAAGTAGCATTAGATCATATTGACGAAGCAGAACACCGCATAGAAAGGGACAGAATGATAGAGATTGCAGCATCACAGCCAAAACAATTTCAGGCAACACTTTACGCAATAATTGAAGTGATATCCCAAAGTAATAAATTGATATTTGCGGGGGAGGTTTATGAATACTATAGGAAATTGTGCCAGCAATGCGGACTACGTCCCCTAACCCAGAGAAGATTATCTGATATTATCTCTGAATTAGACATGCTTGGCATAATCACTGCAAAAGTAATATCAAAAGGAAGATATGGAAGAACAAGAGAAATAAAACTTACAATCCCAAAACAAAGCCAAAAGGAAGTTAAAAAGGTACTTGAAACCGGATTAGACCTTTCTTAGTTAGTCTATTAATATGGAACACGTAACAAAAAAAGACCTAGTTTCAGTCTTCTTAGAAAACGGAATTTTGATTGGCCCAGAAACAACAAAAAACCTGACACAACAAGTGACAAAAGAACTCTTAAACGCCATCTCACAAAAAATAGATAATAACGAGTTTCTATTGGTACATGAAGAACTAATCCAACCAATACTACAAAAAACACTCCCAGAAATAGATTGGAAAGAGCTTGATAAATATAAAGTATTAGCAGAAAAAAAAGACACCAATGCATATGGCAATTTTCTTGATCAGTTCCTCTTAAAAAAAACAAATTTAAAAGAAAAAAGGGTAAAAGTCATAACTACATTTAATGAAGCCCCCCATAAAAAAGTAGTGCAAGATTTTACAGACCTATTTAACTACCGCTATAATTTCTTAAGGAACATACTTCAAGGAAGACCAGAACTTGTAAATCCAATATCTATCCGGCGCATTAAAGAAAAAAAGACCAAAGAGGAGGTATCTTTGATCTGCATGGTAACCAACAAACACACAACAAAATCAAACAACATTCTTTTTGAAGTAGAAGACCAAACAGGGTCAACTCATATTTTAGTAAACAGAAATAAGGAAGAATTATTTTCCTTGGCAGAAAACATAATGCTTGATGAAACCATAGGTATTAGGGGCATAAATTCAGAAAACATAATCTTCGCAAACAATATCCTCCTACCAGACATACCCTTTCATGAACTAAAAAAGGCAGATGAAGAAGCATATGCAATTTTCCTATCAGACACACATGTTGGTTCTAAACAATTTCTTTCAAAGAGTTTTGATAAATTTCTTAAATGGATTAATGGGGAAACAGGGAGCGAAGAACAAAAAACAATCGCAAAAAAGGTAAAATACCTGTTTATCGCAGGAGATCTTGTAGATGGGGTTGGCATATACCCAAACCAAGAAGAAGAATTAGAATTAACCGACGTAACTTCACAATATCAGCGTTTTATAGATTTATTGAAAAAAATACCCTCAGAAATAGAAATAATCCTCTCCCCTGGAAATCACGATTCTGTTCGCGTAGCAGAACCCCAACCAATACCATATAAAGAATTTGCAGGCCCACTTTATGGGATGCCAAACGTTACAATAATTAGTAACCCATCCATGGTAAATATACATGCATCATCAACCTTTCCAGGATTTAATGTTTTGATATATCACGGTTATTCTTTTGATTATTTTATAGCAAATGTTAAAAGCATCCGCTTAAATGGTGGGTATAATCGGGCAGATTTAGTTATGAAGTACTTATTACAAAATAGACATCTTGCCCCCACATTCACATCATCCCCAATTATTCCCTCTAAAGGGGACCCCCTACTAATCAAACAGATACCAGACATATTTATTACTGGCCACATACATTATTGTGTGGTTTCAAGTTATAAGAACGTTTCATTGATATCTGGAAGCTGCTGGCAGGGCTTAACAAGCTTCCAAGAAAAGATGGGGCACACACCAGAACCAGCAAGAGTTCCAATCATCAATCTTAAAACAAGGGCAATGAAGATTTTGAGGTTTTAACATGGAAGAATACTTTAATGGGATACAACTAATGATCGATAAAGCACATGCAATAGCAGTAAAAGCCAGAGAAAAAAACTATGACCCTGAGCCAACACCAAGCGTCTTTTTAGCTAAAGATATGGCAGAAAGGGTAGAAGGTCTGATAAGTACTGTTGCCCCACAATTAAAGGGAAAAGGGACAACAAAAAGGATAAAGGAATTAGAAGAAAAATATGGGTTTCTAGATTGGCGCGTTTCCCTTGTTATTGCAGAAGAAGTTGCAAATGAAAAATTCTGTAAATTCAAAAACAAGTTAGAGGCAATGGAAATTGGAATTAGGACTGGTTTTGCTTACCATACCCTTGGAACAGTTGCATCCCCTTTAGAGGGGTTTGTTAGGCTGGAAATAAAAAAGAGAAAAGATGGAAAGGAATACCTTGCAGCATTTTATTCTGGGCCAATACGAAGTGCAGGTGGAACGGGGTCTTCAGTTTCCCTCTTAATAACAGATTATATAAGAAAAAAGAAAGGGTATTCAATTTATGACCCAACAGAAGAAGAGATAAAAAGATATGTAACCGAACTCTATGATTATCATGAAAGAATAACCAATTTACAATATCTTCCATCTAATGAGGAGATAATTTTTCTTGCAAAACACATACCAATCCAAATAGATGGGGACCCATCAGAAAAAATTGAAGTTTCAAATTACAAAGACATACCAAGAATAGAGACAAATAGAATCCGTAATGGGGTTTGTTTGGTTATGGGTGAGGGTTTAGCGCAAAAAGCACCAAAACTATGGAAACAGCTTTCTGAGTGGGGTAGTGATTTTGGACTGGGCCATTGGGTTTTTTTGAAAGAATTTATTGAGCTACAGAAAAAGATAAAATCAAAAGGACAAACAACCGAAGAAGAAAAAGAAAACACAATCAATCCAGATTACACATACATAAAAGATCTTGTTGCTGGTCGCCCAGTTCTTACACACCCATTACATCCCGGTGGATTTAGATTAAGGTATGGAAGGTCAAGGACTTCAGGATACTCTGCATCTAGTTTACACCCTGCAACAATGATCATACTAAATGATTACATTGCAACAGGAACACAGTTAAAATTAGAGAGACCAGGAAAGGCAACAACAGTGACTCCCTGTGACTCTATTGATGGCCCAATCGTGAAACTAAATAATGGACAAGTACTACAAATAGAAACAGAAAAAGACGCAAAAAAACATTTTAAGAATATAAAAGAGATACTTTTTCTGGGGGACATCCTAATCAGCTATGGTGATTTCTTCAATAGGGCACACACATTAATCCCACCAGGTTATTGCCCGGAATGGTGGGTACAAGAATTAGAGAAATCAATAGTCAATCTTTTTGGAAGCCTAGATATAGAAAAAACATCAGAATTAATCACAATTACACCACAAAATATATCAAGATTATTAGAGAATCCACTTTTTGTAAAACCTTCAGCAAAAGCAGCAACAGTAATCTCAGATAAATTAAACATACCTCTTCACCCATTTTATACTTTTCATTGGAACCTAATTTCCAAAGAAAAAATAAAGAATATAGCAAAAAGTCTAGAAAAATCTAACATAAAAAAAGAAGGGAAAGATATTGTAAAAATAATCATGCCTTTTGATGAAAAAATCAAAAGGACACTAGAACTTATTGGGTTGCCACACCTTTTTGTAAACAATGAATTCATAGTTATTGAACAAGAAGAAGCAGTAGCTCTTGCCTTTAGTTTGGGGTTAACCCAATCTAAAGATACAAAAAAATTGATAGAACTAATAGACAACAACAACAACAACAACAAAGAAAACATAGAAATATTAAATCAATTACCAGGGGTAATCTTAAGGGATAAATCAGGGGTTTTCATCGGTGCAAGGATGGGCCGCCCAGAAAAAGCCAAATTAAGAAAATTAACTGGAAGCCCAAATGTACTTTTCCCTGTTGGAGAAGAAGGCGGCCGTCATAGGTCCTTCCAATCTGCATTAGAGAAAGGAACAATTAGGGCAGAATTCCCTTTATATCATTGCGAAAAATGCAACCAACAAAGAATAAACAAATTATGCGAAAAATGCAACCAAGCAACACTAAAAAAATATTCTTGTAAGATCTGCGGAATAATCGATAATGAAGATTGCAAAAAACACGGAAAAGCAGCAACATTCAAGATACAGGACTTAAATATAACAGATTATTTCAATACTTTGCTTAATAGACTAAAAACAAAAGTATACCCTGATTTGATAAAGGGTGTAAGGGGTACATCAAATAAAGACCATTTACCAGAACCACTGATGAAAGGCATCCTTAGGGCAGAACAAAATATCTATGTAAATAAAGACGGAACAACAAGGTATGACATGACACAATTACCAATTACTGGTTTTAAGCCAATTGAAGTTGGTACACCAATAGATGAACTGAAAAAACTAGGATACACAAAAGATATTAAGGGAAAACAATTAACAGACGAGAATCAATTATTGGAATTATTACCACAAGACATAATACTTCCAAGGTCTAAAGGATGTGCAGAGGATGGTGCACACAAGGTATTCTTTCGCGTAGCAAAATTCATTGATAATTTATTAGTCAAATTTTATAGATTGCCCCCTTTTTATAACTTAAAAAAAGAAACAGACCTTGTTGGCCACCTAGTTGCTATCCTTGCACCACATACTTCTGCCGCAATTATTGGAAGAGTCATCGGTTTCTCAAAAACACAAGGGCTTTATGCATCACCATTGATACATGCGGCAACAAGGAGGGATTGTGATGGTGATGAGGCTTGCTGTATTTTATTACTAGATGTATTATTGAATTTCTCTAGACAGTATTTACCAGCTCACCGAGGCTCAACACAGGATGCACCATTAATATTAACCTCAAAATTAATACCTGCAGAGGTTGATGATATGGTATTTGATCTGGATGTATCCTGGAGATACCCATTAGAATTTTACGAGGCGGCATGTAATTTCAAAAAACCATGGGAAGTTGATATACCCTTATTCAAATCAAAAGTAAATACGCCAGATCAATATATTGGATTTGGATTTACACACCCAATAAAGGATATTAATTCTGGAGTCACTTGCTCCGCATATAAAACCCTCCCATCGATGCAAGAAAAATTAATGGGTCAGATGGATCTTGCAGAAAAAATAAGGGCCGTTGATGAAGTAGATGTAGCTAGGATCGTAATAGAAAAACATTTTATTAGGGACATAAGGGGAAATTTAAGAAGATTTGCAACACAAACATTTAGGTGTGTAGATTGCAATGAAAAATTTAGACGCCCACCTTTAGTTGGAAAATGCACAAAGTGCCATGGTAAGATTGTCTTTACAGTTTCAGAAGGCACAATAATAAAATATCTTGGACCCACAATCAGTTTGGCTGAAAAATATTCTCTTAGCCCCTATTTACGGCAGACAATATCCTTAACAAAAAGAATGATTGAAAGTATTTTTGGACAAGAAAAAGAAAAACAATTAGGGCTTGGTGGTTGGTTTGATTAAGCACCTTTAACTGGATTTTTAGAACCGCAAGCCATACATTTTACAAAACTAACCCCTCCTTCCTTCATTACTTTTGTATCTGGCTTTCCACACATAACACATATAACAAATTTCTTTGCATATTTCTGCATCTTTTCATTAACACTTGATGCAGATACCTTTCTTCTTAAGATAAGTGCACTCTTTGTGACATCTCCTGGCGTTGCTAACTCTTTTAATAAAAACTTAAGTACTTGCTCCTTACTCCTACCAAGATCCTGTACAATCTGATGAAAATTATTTATAACAGTAGTATTTCCTTGTATATGACCCTTTACCTTTGGAACTTCAAATCTTTCTTTCTTACTAACTTCCTTGGGTAAACGCTTTCTCCCTTCCAATAATAATTTTTCATACTCCATATCGCATTTCTCCTAACATTGATTTATAAAGCTTTCGAAAAACAAAGAACAAAAATTATTTAAACAACCAAACAATAAAATTTACAATGGTACTTGAATCCATACTCTTAAATTCACAAGAATTAAAAAAATCAAAAATTTTCTTAAATGGGGTATTATTTTCATCAATAGCGGTTCTCTTGAGCTTATGGATATTTAGAGATTTTGCTAGCCTGACAATGGTGTTCCTTACAGTCTTTGCTTGTTTACCTTTTATATATTCAACAATAAAAACACAGGAACAAGAAGATCTTTCTGGTTTAAAAGAATCAAAATTATTGAAAGAACATGGAAAAGCAATAACAACATTCTTGTTTTTATTCTTAGGTATCGTGGTTTCTTTTGCATTATGGTATATCTTGTTGCCGCCTTCTTCAACTACAATACTGTTCCAGGAACAGACAAAAACCATAATTAACATAAACCACAGATTAGCACCTAATTTAATAAGGTCATTAGGAACCCTATCAGTTATCTTCTTCAATAATTTAAAGGTTCTTATCTTCTGTATATTATTTTCATTCCTCTATGGGGCCGGAGCAATATTCATCCTGACATGGAATGCATCAGTGATTGGAACTGCAATTGGTAATTTTATAAGGTCACACCTTAGTTCGATAGCATCTGGTTCAGGATTCACAAAAGCAGCAGCATATTTCCAGATATTCTCTATAGGATTAATGCGCTACACCATCCACGGAATACCAGAGATACTTGCATATATTACAGCAGGTCTTGCAGGAAGCATAATATCTGTAGCAGTTATTAATCATAATTTCAAAACAAATAAGTTTGGAAAAATACTCTTAGATTCTTCTAGTCTACTAATAATTGCTTTATCATTATTAGCAATCTCAGCCATTTTAGAAGTATATGTAACACCAATCTTTTTTAATTAAAGCGCCTTCAATCTTCCAGGGGTAACTTCAAATATCTCCCCTTCTTCAAGTAATGTCTTAATTACCTTTTCATCTCCCAGTTTTTCAACCAATTCCTCATAGTTTGCGCCATCACCATCATCAAATCTTTTTATTAAATTAAGAACATCCTCAGAATTTATCTTACTCTTTACAATTTGTTCAATAATCTTTTCTTCTTCTTTTTGTATTTGTAATTTATCCCCCTTCATCTTTTTTTGCACAGCATCTAACTCAATCAATCTAAGATCAAACCAATTCTTTTTCACTTCTTTGATTATTTCTGGAACAATATACTTTTCACCCCCATACTCTCTTGGACGCCCAATCAACAATACAACATTACCTACATTTATTTTCTCAAAAATTGTGGCATCATTAAATGACCTTACTGACACCCTTCCCGTATTATCATCAATAAGTACTTCAGTTTGTTCGTCTGTTTCTGTTTTAGCAACAACAACCCCAATAAGATTCGCTCTTGAAACGTTCTTATCATTAACAATAACATAATTTGGCAGCCAACCTTCTTCTTTAATGTATTCTCCATTTAATATATCTGATATTCTTATCTTATATGCTATCTGCCTTTGTTTATTTTCCATCTTAAATTCTGGATATAAATCCCCTCCTAGGTTCAAATAAATCTCCACCCCTTTTTAATTTTTCAATAGCTTCATCAACATCAGCACCATCTATCTTCTTTTCTTTTGCCAACTCAACAATCTCTTCTATGGGAATGATCTTTCCAACCTTATTTTCTAATTCAACAATGATTTCTTTTACTTGAGCAATCTTACTCCTTTGTGCTGCAGGAACGCCTGTGGATATCCTATCAATATCAAATTCCCCAGTTTCAATATCCATCCCAATTTGAGTTAAATAGTAATGGACCAAACTAATGGCCCTTTTTGCATCTTTTTTTGTTACTTTATTACTTAACCTAGTTCTAGCAGATGCCTCTGATAACCTTATCAGTGCCTCTAATTGCCTTGCAGAAATTGGAATTGCCTTAATTCCTCCTTCTTCACTACTACTACTTCCCCTCATTTTTACATAATACTCTCTGATTTCACTAAGTGCAGCATCAGTTAGTTGTGGAGTAATCCTTTGCTTTGCATATGCAATATATTTTCTAATAAATTTAGTTTCTAGTTCTGCCTTAATTGATTCTGGTCTTTGATGTAACCCAAGAATATGTCTTGCCATTTTTTCATCCCTTTTTTTATTTGGCAGGTCTTTTATTGGGAAGATAAGATCAAATCTATTTATTAATGTGGGTGGCATTGCTATTTGTTCTGCCAACAACCCATAAGGATCAAATCTTCCTAATTTTGGATTTGCTGCAGCCAATACTGTTGTCCTTGCAATTAAAGTCGCTTGCACATTTGCCTTACTGATACTTACTGTTTGCTGTTCCAATGCTTCATGCATTGCAGATGTATCATCCACACTCATCTTATCCATCTCATCTATGCAAGCAATACCATCACTCGCTAAGACAAGCGCACCAGCCTCTAATGCCCATCCACGTAAAAACTCATCCTTAACAACAGTAGCAGTTAACCCTGCACCACTAACACCCTTCCCACTAACATATCTTCCTTTTGGTGCAACAACATTAATCCTCTTTAATAATTGCGATTTTCCTGATCCTGGATCCCCCACCAATAAAATATGGATGTCCCCTCTTATTCCAACACCACCTTCCTGTACCTTTCTCACTCCAGACATTAACTGTAATATCAATGCCTCCTTTATCCTTCCATACCCAAAAATAGCAGGAGCTATAGACTCAACCAACTTATTGAATAATTTAGGATCTTGAGATAGTTCCTTTATTTTCTTCTCCTCTTCTTTATTTATCTTTAGTTCATGAAATGTCTCTTCAACAGCTTTTACATAGTTTGCTTCAACAATCAGATCAAATCTGGTTGATTTTGATCCGCTGTTCAATATTACAGGAATCTCCTTGATTACACCAATAGCAGAGATCTTACTTCCTGGATTGGTCCTTCTTTCTGATAATGGGCTGACTAAATCTTCCTTTAAGAAAAAACTCATCCTCTTTGGCTGTGCCCCTCCTTCTATCTGCTCTGGATTCTCTTCTAAAACAATCCTTTGAGCATCAACTAGGTCCTTGCTAACCAATCTAAATTTTCCCTTTCTTCCACACCCACATCTGGATGGCTCTTTAAATATAGTGTCTAACTGAAGAACAGATATCAAATTACCACAACTAGGACATTCAAACTTTGCAGAAGTCACTTGCGGCCTTACATCTGATTTTTGTCTTATGGTGCCCTCAACAACAACAAATTTCCCAATATCATTACTTCTTATCTCCCCTATAAGTATTTTCTGAGAATCTGGCAAATTTTTAAACCTGATTCTGAAATTATGTATCTCTGGAAGATCAAAAGCATCTAAAGCAAGCTCAGCAGCTTTAATAACTTCTTCTGGTCTATCTAATAAATCATTAGCTAATTCGGGATTGAACTGAGAAAGATCAGAAAAATTAACAACCAAGAACCGCCTTCCTTTTTTTACTGCTTCAAGTAATTTAGCTTTATATCTCTTCTCAATAAATTCTTGAAATGTATTTATTTGATCGACAGCCTCCATTTTATTAAAGATATTTTACCCCCCACACTAAAATAAGGCCAAATTAAGATAATTTCTTTAGATTAACAATCAACTTATCCAAAGCCCTATGTACATTCTCTTCACTTTTAGTTCCAGTACAAACAACCTTACCATTAGTAAACAATAAGAACGTTGCTTTGAACATCTTTCCTTTTGCATCCTTCACATTTAATTTATAAACCAACCCAGGAAACTGTTCTGGTTCATATTCGGTATTCTCTAATTTCATTGCTAATGAATTTAAATTTAAATCCATACCAACACTACCACTTGCAACAATATTTTGCACTGTTATTTCTGGCTTTATCTTAATCTTAATATTGATTTTTTCTAGACTCTTTATAATCTTTTTTATACATTCTTCAACTTTCTCCAGTGATCTTGCACCAGTACAAACAATCTTCCCACTACTAAATATTAGTGCAGATGTCTTTGGATCTTTAATTCTAATCACTAATCCAGGAAACTGTTCTGGATTATACTCTGTATTTGATAGCGCAGTGGCCATCTTTTCTAATGGAATATCATGTTCTAAGGATGAACTTACAACAATATTTACAACTTCAATGTCTCTCTTAGCGTCTTTATCAAAACCGCTTTTAACCACCTTCTTTATTGTCTTTTCTTTCATTTAAAACACCCCCGAATTTCTGTTATTTCCTTTATAAATAGATTACCATTTATAAATACTT
Organism: Candidatus Woesearchaeota archaeon; assembly: GCA_019322735.1. Classification (GTDB taxonomy): domain Archaea; phylum Nanobdellota; class Nanobdellia; order Woesearchaeales; family BS150m-G63; genus BS150m-G63. Next base: position 49,000 of record JAHWIG010000002.1, read on the forward strand.
TCATTTTTAAATGAAGTCTTTCAATTATGTCTTTTATAGACGGTATACCCCCTTTGTTTCCTATGGAGATATTAGGATAGATAACGTAATATCACCTTTTTCATAAATTAAAGAAAAACACCAAATAATTAACCCCCTTACTTCCCATGGAGATTTTTTAGTTTAAGGCCCCATAATCTATAGTGTATAGACTATATTTTATAGAAGATAGTTCTACATAATATTTATATATACTGATTCTTCTTTCCTTTGTTATGTATGTAGATATTGTTTTTCCTTCAAAAAATGAAATAAAGTTTATTCATCTTGCTTCCCTTTTAGGTTATGATGGGTTATGTTTATGTTATTCTCCAAAAGAATTCTCACAGAAAAGAATTGATGAATTACAATCACAATCTCCAATAAAGTTATACAGTGCAGTAAAATTAAACAAACCAAATAAAAAAATAAAATCAGATTTAATAATCTCAGAAGCAAAAGATGAAAAATACAATAGACAAAGATTAGAAAAAAGCAACGTAAATATCTTATTTAATCTTGAAAACCAATCCGGAAATGATTTTATCCATCAACGCAATTCAGGATTAAATCATATTCTTTGTAATTTGGCCAGTAAAAATAGAGTATCTATTGGAATTTCATTTTCAAATTTAATGAATAAATCATTTAGTCCGCTTTTGATTGGCCGAATATCTCAAAATTTAAGATTATGCAAAAAATACAAAACAAAAGTCATTTTTGCATCTTTCGCAAAAGATCCCTATGAATTAAGGTCTCCTCTGGATTTAAGATCATTCTTGATATCTATTGGCTCCGATAATCAAATAGCAAAAGAATCATTGATAAATTTATTTGAAATGGTTGAAGATAATAAAACAAGAATATTTAATCATGTTAAGGTAGAATGAAGAAAAAACAAAAAAATATAATTATATTATCATTCATCATAATCATATCTTTAGCAATAACCTATTACTTTGTTCCAAAAGAGGTTAAATTTGAAGATGTTACATTTAAAGGGATATTAGAAAATTATACCTTGGAATTTATCCCTTATGAAATATATTTCTCTATTATCAATCCAAACTTTAGACCAGTTAACTGCATAGCAATCCTTAGTTTAACTAAAGATGGAGAGAAGAACGAAACCAGCCATGATATTGGTGAGATCCCCCAAAGAACAAAGCTTAAATATAAAATACCATTTAATATGCCAATAGGTAATACTGGCATTACATTAATTAAAAAATGTACAA
>JAHWIG010000013.1 GCA_019322735.1 Candidatus Woesearchaeota archaeon
CCTACTAGCTTGAGACATGCCCTCATATATCTGTCTATGCCTTTCATACTTGAATAGTCTGGATCTTCTTCTATCGTCACAGGTTGATCTAACTTTTTCTCTTCTTCTTTTGTTATTTTTTCAAGATCCATTTTGATTATGTTGTTTTTTTAGTTTTTATTTTCTTTGAATATTAAGCATATTCTTTTTCTAGTTTGCACTTGTAAGTAAAATTATTAATCCTTGCCCCTATAGAGTATAACTAGTATTAAGGGTATTTAAATCTTTCTATTATTTACTACTAATTAGTGACATTTAATTCAACTAGGATTTTAGCTGCTAATTTAGAAGTCATATTGTTAATATCCTTTTTGGGGTTTACTTCCACAATATCAATTATGTTGATGTTTTTGAGGTTATTTAGTCTGTGCAACATATAAATTAATTGTCTTGATGTAAAGCCAGCAGGTTCTGGATATCCAGTTCCTGGTGCAAATGCAGGATCAACTACATCTATATCTATTGAGATATACAAGTGGGAGAAGTTTTTTGCAATAGACATCACAGAATCAGTTATTTCATGGATATTCTCTTCACTTATTTCTTTCATTTGAAAATATCTTATTTTATTTTTTTTGAGAAAGTCATATTCATCCTTGTGCCAGTTCCTTAATCCAACCAAAATTAAATTCTCTTTCTTTAATAAGCCTTTATTTACTAAAACTTTAACAAAATCTTCATGAGTTGGTGGATCAAAGTCCTGCATGCAATCTGGATGCGCATCAAATATCAATAAACCTGGATTTTCTAAATCAGATATTGCTTTAAATGATGCATATGTTATAGAATGATCGCCACCAAGAATTGCTAATTTATTTTTTCTATTTTTCCTTACTTTTTCTTCAATATTCTTATTTGTTTCTTCTATATTGCTTTGATTAATCTTAACATCTTCAACATCAAATAATGGTAAGATTCCAGACTCATTCATATAGAATTCTTTTAATTCTTTTACTATTTCATCTGGTGCTAATTCTGTTCCTTGTGTCTTTCCAAGACCCCCTGCAGAAAATGGTATTTTTAATAGTTTCATCTACATCTCTTCCAATGCTTCTATGCCTAAAAGCGTAAGTCCTTTTTTAATCACTTCTTTTATTGCATAAATCAAAGAAAGTCTTGCAGATTCTAATTCTTTGTTTTCTTGGATTATTTTGGTTGAATGATAGTAAGTATTAAATTCTTGGCATAAATCTAAAAGATAATGGCACATTAATGATAATTTATAGTTTTCTCCAATTTTGTTTATTAATTGAGGGAATTCATTCAGTTTTTTTGCCAAGAGAAGTTCTGTAGGTTCTGTTAGCAAATATAGATGTGCTTTGTCTACCTTCTGTTTGCTTTTCTTGATAATGCTGTTGATTCTTGCATGAGTATATTGTATATATGGCCCTGTTTCCCCTTCAAATGAGATTGATTTCTTTGGATCAAAAATAAAATCCTTGATTGGATCATGTTTCAGCATGTAGAATCTTATTGCGCTTAATGCAATGCTCTTTGACCGTTTATCCAATTCCTTTTTTGATATCTTTTTATGCCTTTTTTGTATAGCTTTCTCTGCAAGTTTTGTTAAATCATTAACTAAATTATCTGCATCAACAACATTTCCCTCTCTTGATTTCATCTTGCCGGTTGTTAAATTAACCATACCATATGCAAAGTGATAACATCTGTCAGCAAATGGGAATTTCAGTTTTTTTAGAACTTCAAATAATACTTTGAAATGATAATTTTGTTCTGTTGCAACAACATAAATCAGTTTGTCATATTTGAAATCATCATATCTTTTTTTAGCCAAGTAAATGTCTTGAGTTATGTAAACAGCAGTTCCATCTGATCTTAGTAATATCTTTTCATCAAGTCCTTGTTTTGTTAAGTCAATAGTTATTGCTCCGGTCTTGTCTTTTTCAAACAATCTTTTCTTCAAACCATCATAAATTATGTCTTTGCCTTTTTTGTAAGTATTGCTTTCAAAGTATTCTTTTTTAAATTTTATATCAAATGTTTTGTATGTATGTTTAAATCCTTCAAATGCCCATGAATTCATCTTTTTCCATAATGCGATAGTTTTTTTATCTCCTTGTTCCCATTTTTGAAGTAGTTCTTTTGCTTCTTGTTCTAAGTTTGGATTTGATTTTACTTTTTTTGCGAAAAGCACATAGTATTTTCCCACAAAGAAATCTGATTTTAGTTTTGATTTAGCAGGAGAATCATTTTTTCCAAATTTCTGGTAAGCAAGCATTGATTTGCATATATGAATTCCACGATCATTGTTTATATTTACTGGGATTACTTTATTTCCATTTTCTTCTAAGATTTTACATAAAGCATACCCAGAAACCATGTTTCTTACATGGCCAAGATGCAATGGCTTATTTGTATTTGGTCCAGGGTATTCAACAATTATCTTTTTATTTGTTTTTTTTGCTTTGCCATAATTATCTTTCTCTTTTAGAATCTGTTTGATTATATCAGAAGTTAGTTGTTCTCTATTGGTGAAGAAATTAAGGTATGGTCCTATAGCTCTAATTTCTTTAATAGTATTATCTGGCTTTATTTTTTTTGCCAATTCCTGGGCTATCTGTACTGGATCTTTTTTGTATTTTTTAGATAGAATAAAGCAAGGAAAAGCATAATCTCCAAATTCTGGATTTGGAGGAATTTCTAATGGAATTTCTTTTAGTTTTGTCTCTTTTTTTAGTACTTTTGTTATATGTTGTTTGAACATTACGATTAATAACTATGATTGCTTTATATTATTTTTGTTAAAAAGATTTAAATATGCTTGCTTTCTCATCTGAATTATGGAAGAAGATTACATAAAAGCAGGAAAAATAGCAGCAGAAGCTCTGAAATATGGGGCTGGTTTAATTAAACAGGGTTCTAGTTGGATTAAGGTTGCGGATAAGATTGAGAAAAAGATAATTGACTTAGGTGGAGGGATAGCATTTCCTGTACAGATGTCATTAAATGATGTTGCTGCACATTTTATTCCAAACATGGGGGATGATATTATTTTCAAAGATGAAATTATATGTTTAGATGTAGGTGCACATGTCAATGGAGCTATAGCAGATACTGCATGTACTATAGATTTAAGTGGAAAGAATTCAGAATTAGTTAAAGCATCTAGGGAAGCACTGAATGAAGCAATAAAATTAGTAAAGCCAGGCATCGAAGTAAGAAAGATAGGTGAGAAGATCCATGAAGTTATAACAAGTTATGGATTTGTTCCGGTAAGGAACTTATGTGGGCATGGAGTTGGACTTTATCAGATACATACCATCCCAAGTTTGCCTAATTTTGATAATGGAAATGACACTAAATTAGAAGAAGGACAGATAATTGCTATTGAACCCTTTGCAAGTAATGGTGCTGGATTGATTTATGAACGTGGAGAACCAACCGTTTTTGAGCTGGTCAATAAAAAACCAGTAAGGAGTATGATTACTCGACAAGTTCTTAAGGAAATTGAGGAATTTAAAGGGTTACCATTTACATTAAGATGGTTGACAAAGAAATTTGGAGAACTAAGAGTGAACTTTGCTATGAGGGAAATGAGACAAATGAAGATGTTAAGAGAACATCCTGCATTGGTTGATAAGAATCATGGATTAGTCAGCCAGGCAGAACATACAATGATTGTTAAAGATAAAACAGTAATTACAACTAAGCTGTGAATCTCTTAATTATAGAATTAATTGATAGGCATTCTTCTTTTCCTGTTTTCATATCCTTTAATTTGAACTTTTTCTTTTTTAGTTCATCTGAACCGACGAATAATACATAAGGGATACCAAATGAATTGGCATAACCTAAATTTTTGCTTGGACCCTTTCCTGCAAGATCAATATCTGTCTTTATTCCTGCATTTCTCAGTTCTTTGGCAATCTTGATGCTTTCATCTGTTGTATTAATTGGTATAATGTATAAATCAACAATTGATTTTCTTGAGTCTCTTTTTGCCATCTTTAATGCCTCTGTTATAACTTCTACACCAAATGATATTCCAGCTGCAGGATAATCATTTTTCCCTATGAATTTGCCAATCATATCATCATATCTTCCGCCACCAGCAGCAGCAGATTCAATGTTGTAATCTTCCAAAAATATTTCATAAATAGGACCAGTGTAATAAGCTAAGCCTCTTGCTAAAGAAGGATCAAAATCAACGTTCACATCAAATGATTTTAGAGAATTAAGTAATTCTTGCATCTCTTTTATTCCCTGTTTTCCAATATCGCTTGTTAATGTTTTCTTAAGATTTGCAAAAGTCTTTTTGTTGCTGTCTTTCTTTCCTATTAGATTGAATATCTTTTTTGTCTCTTTTATTCCCTTTTTATTTAATTCTTTTTCAACTTCTTCTTTGCCTTGTTTTTCTAATTTATCAATTGATAGTATTGCATCAATCCACTTGCTCTCTTTTATGCCTGATGCTGCTAAAATTCCATCCAATATCTTTCTGTTGTTTAATTTTATTATTACTTTAAGATTTAATTTTTTGAAAGCACTGTCAGCAATAGCCAACATTTCTGCATCTGCAGCCATATTTTTATTTCCGACAATATCAACATCACATTGCCAAAATTCCCTATATCTTCCTAGTTTTATCGGGCCATCCCTGTAGACCCTTCCTATCTGATATCTTTTGAAAGGCATCTTTATATTTGGATTCATTGATATGAACCTTGCAAAAGGAACTGTAAGGTCATACCTTAGTGCTAATTTCCTTCCACCTTGGTCCTTTAATTTGAATATCTCTTTTAGAATTTCTTCTCCACCTGCATATTTTGAAGATAATAATTCATATCTTTCAATAATGGGGGTTTCTATTGGATTGAATCCGAATTCTTCAAAGACAGAGCGCAAGCTATCTATAACTTGCTGCCTAAGTATCTTTTCTTTTGGTGTAAAGTCCCTTACACCTTTTGCTGTTTGCAGTTTCATGTTCTTGTTTTTATCTGTTGTTTTTTAAAAAGCTTTTGTTTTAAGCGTAAGCTTTATAAATAAATCCAAACTTCAAAGAATCTATGGCGAAGACAAGAAAAGGTATAGCATACAGTAAAACTTTTGTTAGTGGTAAAGGGAAAAAAAGACTTAAATTAGAAAGACCTAATACCAGAAAGAGTAAGTATAGGAAGCTAAATTATGTTAGGTCTGTGCCTAGAAACAGAATTGTAAGATTTGAAGGTGGAACAGTGGATAAGCAATTCAGTTATAGATTAGATCTTATTTCTAAAGATATTGTTCAAATTAGGGATATTGCTTTTGAAGCTGCAAGACAGACAAGTAATAGATTTTTAGAAAGACAAGTTGGAAAGACCGATTTTTTTTCTAAAATAAGGGTTTATCCACATCATATTCTAAGAGAAAATCCTTTGGCAAGTGGAGCAGGAGCGGACAGAATGAGCACAGGAATGAAGAAGAGTTTTGGGAAGAATATTGGAATTGCTGCTCGTGTAAAAAAAGGACAAGTTATATACAGTTTATATGTAAATGAAGAGAATCTTGAGAAAGGAAGAACTGCTTTGAATAAATTAGTGCATAAACTTCCATGTAAATGCGGTATTGTTATTGAGAAGATTGAGAGTTAACCGCAACATATTTATACTTCTTTTTTTTATTAGTATTCATGATTGATGCTATGACAATTTTAGAAGTGATTAATCCTATTTTTGGGAATACTGCTTTAACGGCATTAGTTGCGTTTCTTATCTATGTTATATTACTTATTCCTTTCACTAAGATACTTGGGATTATTGTGTTAAGGTTAACAAAAAAAACAAAAACAAAGGCAGACGATTTATTGGCTAAAAGACTCTATAAATGGGTTTTTTACTTCTTGTTCTTCATAGGATTAAGATTTACTTTAATATATTCAAATGTGTTTATTAAATTTATTCCTTTATTTACTAAAATAATTGATTCGTTATTGGTATTGATTGTTGCTTATAGCATATATGTTGTTATAGATGTGTTTATTGATGTCGGCGGAGGAAAATGGGCATCTAAGACAAAATCAACTGTAGATGATAGTTTGATTCCTTTAGCAAGAAAATTCACTAAATTGTTATTTATGGTTTTTGGTATATTAATCGTATTATCAAAATGGGGCATTGATATCACTGCCTTAGTTGCTGGACTGGGTATTGCTGGTATCGCAATTAGTTTTGCTGTTAAAGATAGTTTATCAAATATATTTGGTGGGGTTTCTATAATTTTGGATCAAAGTTTTAAAGTTGGAGATAAGATTAAAATAGATTCTGGTGAAGTTGGGGTTGTTGAAGATATTGGGTTAAGGAGCACTAAGATAAAGAATTATGATAATCAAATAATTATCTTGCCAAATGGATATATGGCAAATGCTAAAGTGATTAATTATGCAAAACCAAATAATCAGGTCAAGTTTAGAGTTAATTTTGGTGTTGAATATGGAACTAAAACTGAAAAGGTCAAGAAGGTTGTAATCGATGCCTTAAATAAGACCAAGAATGTATTGAAAGATCCTGCACCAGGTGTTGTATTTAAGGAGATGGGGGATTCTGCTTTGATATTTCAGGCAATGGCTTGGGTTGATGATTATAATGATGCTTTTATGGCAAAAGAAGAAGCTACTTCTAGGATGTATGACGCATTGAATCAGGCCAAGATTGGAATACCTTTCCCACAGATGGATGTTCACTTGAAAAAGAGATAATACTAAACCCAACCAAATAATAACATTAAAACAAATCCAGCTAAGCATCCTAATGAGATGAATGGCATTGCTGGGTAGAATTTTCCTTTCTTTGCCTTGATTAATAAAATAGCGAGGGCAATTGAAACCATTACAGGGATGATCAATGTTTTTAGAAATCCAGTATAATAATTATTTGTTAGCATTAATATCTTAAGAATAACTCCTGCAAATATTAACGGAAATATTATATCTCCTCCGCCAAGAATTGCCATTTTTGCCTTTATTTTTTTTACATTTTTTTCAGATGTCTTAGCTGTCTTTACAAAATGAGTTTTTCCTGATGTTATACCATAAGGTATTGCTAATCCGGCAAATGCTTTTGCTTCTGTTTGAAACTTTGCTAATTTGATCATATGTTTTGATTTCCATACTGCAATCATATCATAGATTGAGATAACTATAAGTAACATTATTGCTGAAAATAAGTTAAGTATTGGAACAAATATTGCTGCTATGCCACCATATATGAATAATTCTGTAAGATTATGCACCAGGATATTTGGCCTGAATACTTTAAACACCGCAAGGATTATAGCTAATGTTGCTGCAATCCTTTGATTCATAAAAACACTAAATGCTATTGTTAATCCAATAATGACTGCTAAGAAAAACCAGATTCTCCACCAACTTGTTTTTTTGAATTTGAACAATAAATAAACCAGTAATGTTGCAATAAATATTGCAGATATCATAAATAAATAAGATGTTGATTCGTTCTCTACTTGCGGCCTTTCTATATTAAATGGAAGTTCTATATATGTTATGTTTCCTGTTTCTATTGTAGTTTTATGGTCAATATAACCGTCTACAATAACTAATCCGAGAATTTGAGAAACAAAGAATAAGGCAATTATAATTGCTGTAATGCTTATGCTATGTTTCATGGTACTGGATATTTATTAATTGTTTATATAGTTTTGTTTTCCGATAGATTTATAAAACTCTTTTTGCTGTTTCAGATTATGATTAAAATCATTGATCCCTATGGGATGGAATTAGTATCTGATTATACTAAGGTTATCAAAGACTTTGGTTTAGAGCAGTTTAAGGTAGATCAATTTCCAAATCCAAATAGATTGATGAGGCGTGGAGTAGTTTTTGCTGGACGTGATTTGGGAATTATTTCTAAATGTATTAAGGATAAGAAACCATTTTACACATTAAGTGGAATTATGCCAACAAATGATCAAATTCATTTGGGAAATAAGATGGTTGTTGAAAATCTGAAATATTTCCAGGACCATGGCGCTATGACTTTTATCTTGATTGCAGATTTAGAGGCTCAGGCAGCTAGAGGGGTATCTTTGAAAGAAGGAAGAAAAAGAGCCTTAGATTTCCATATTCCTGCTTATATTGCCCTTGGATTAGATCCTAAAAAGACATTCTTTTATTTCCAATCTGAAAACAAGGAGGTTATTCATTTTGCTTATCAAGCTGCGCAGAAGATAACATTGAATGAATTTAGGGCTGTTTATGGCAGTGCAGATCCTGGAAGGATAATGAGTGCAGTTACTCAAATTGGTGATATTTTATTTCCTCAGTTTAAGGAAAGGATGCCAGGAATAATTCCTGTTGGAATTGATCAGGATCCCCATATAAGATTAACAAGAGATGTTGTCAATAGGATGAAAAAAGAGAAATTCTTTTTGCCAAGTTCATTATATCATAAATATACTCCTTCCTTGGATGGAAAAGTAAAGATGTCAAAATCCAGACCAACATCATGTATCAGTATTCCAGAAGATGCAGAATCAGTTAAAAGAAAGATAATGAAAGCGGTTACTGGTGGCAGGGCAACCTTAGAAGAACACAGAAAATTAGGTGCAGAAGTTGAGAAATGTATGGTCTTTGAATTATTGAAACAACATTTGGTTGAAGATGATAAAGAGTTAGATAGAATCTACAAGGATTATAAATCTGGAAAGATGACTGCAGGTGAAATAAAAGAACTTGCAGTTAAAAAGATGAATGTTTTTATGAAAGATTTTAATAAAAGATTGCAAAAGGCAAAGAATCAGATGGATAATCTTAATTTTATAAGATTTAATTAGGGGGATGAAATGAAAGTAAGAATTCAGCGTATTGATAAAGAAAATGAGATGGTTAAGTATGCACATGATGGTGATGCTGCTTTTGATTTGAGATCCTCTGGAAATATAAATTTATCTGCGAAAGGAAAGGTTATTGTTCCTACGGGGGTAAAGATGGCAATTCCTGAGGGCTTTGCTGGTTTTATTTGGGATCGGAGTGGGTTAGCTGCAAATAGTTCTTTACATTGCTTGGCTGGAGTTGTTGATTCTGGATATAGGGGAGAGGTCAAAGTTGTTTTAGTGAATCTGAGTAAGCATGACATGTATATCATGAAAGGAATGAGGATAGCTCAGATGGTAATACAAAAGATTGAACACCCAATACTTGAAGAAGTGGAATCATTGGATGAAACAAAAAGAAATGATGGTGGGTTTGGAAGTACAGGGTTACATTAGGAAAAATTTATATAGTATTTTTCTATTTTATGTTTAAGAGGTGAACTTTTATGGTTAAATATGCTCCCTTGAGTGGAGGATTTATGATTGCAAGCATTGTTGGCTTTTTTGTTTCTGCTGTATACATAGCTGGGCTATCACTTAATTGGGGATTTGCTTTATCTGTTGTTTTTGTGCTTATGTTTATTGCATCAATAATATCAATGACCAAGGCTCCAATTAGTTTAAAGTAATAATTTGATCTTTCTTTTTTCTGGTAATCTGTTGTAAATAGTTATAGTAATAATAGAAGTTAGACCAGCAATTAATCCTATAATTGTAAGATTTAGCCCTTTTGATATAAGCATGGCCATTGTTGGTAGGGCAATTACTTCATATATACCAGCAAATAATGCTGTATTTCCTGCGCTTATATTATTTATTGTCACCTTTTTTGTTTTTTTGATTGTTTTTCCTTTTATTGCTATCTTTTTTTCTTTAATGAAATGTATTTTGTCTTTTGATATGTTGTACCATTTTAAAATTAAGTATAATGTTAAGGGGGTTGTTATTGCGCCAACTATCACATTTCCCCATATTAGATTGAGGTGTTTTATTGGGGACATCAGTGATTCAATTACGAAAAGAAATGCAAGAAATAATGAATTCAATAGTGATGGAATAAATACACTTATTCTCTTATATTTTGAATTCAGGATTGCAAGGAATAGGTTAATTATGGTGATAGCTAAGAATGCAGTAAAGAATCCAATTAAAAGACCATTAATGAACTTAAAAGATAATGCTGTTGTGGTTGTTGTATCTACATTAAGAATATCTATAAAGAATAATGCAATTGTTTCAAATAATGCAAAGATTAAAACAAATATGTAACTGATTTTTTTTATTGTTGTACTCATTTGTCAAATAACCCTTTAATGTGTTTTCTTAATTCCTTATAGATATCTAGATGAGCAATGCTTGGTTTATGGCTGAATGAGTTTAGCATTGATCTATAATACCATTCCTGTTCTGATTTTGGTGCATTGAATTTGTCCCACAGTTTTTCACCAAGTTTTTCATAATCTTCTATTTTTGATTTAATATTAGCAAGCTTATCTGCGCATGATAGCATCTTGAGATCAATATCTGCTGTTTTTATGAATTCGATTGTATGTTGTTTTCTTTCTTTCCAATGTCCTTCCTTTGTTCTTAGCCTTAAAGGTTCTGTTGCTCCATCAACTAGTTTTGCTATTTCTTCTCCAAATTCTTTTTTGATTTCATTTAAAGTTATTGGAGTATCTTCTACAACATCATGTAAGAGTCCTGCAATTACAACATTATCTTTTGCTTTATTTTTTATTAAGATTATGGATACTTCTAGGGGATGAATTATATAAGGAATATCGCTTGCCTTTCTTGTTTGGCCTTTATGCGCTTTATACGCAAAGTCAAATGCTCTTGCTATTTTGTCCATAAAAAAAGAAAAAATAAAAAGGATATTTAAGCTTTCTTGAAAATTATGCAATAAGTCCTAGTTTTTCTGCTTTTTTGTGATATCCTCTGTGCTCCAGATCAAAATTGAAATAAGTCATAAATTTTTCTGCTAAATCCCTGTTAGTATCAATTAACCAATTGAAGATATGTTCTGTGTAACAATAGGCACATACATTCATATCCTTGTTACATAAGATACAGGCATCCACTGTATTCAAACCGAAAGAGATCTCATTAGTCTTCTCTTTTAGTTCACTTACGAGCTCCGGTCTTGTTTCTTTTAACCAGATACTCATTTGGGCCTCAAGGCAGCTAGCACAAACAGGGTTTGTTACTGCTTCCTTACACAAAACACATTCCATTTTAATTCACCTCGCGTTTAACCAAGGTGCTAGAACCAGCTTTATTTAGGATTGAGATACATTAAGAAATATAGGCCTTTTGTGCATCGCAATCCTAGTTTTTGACTGGAATCACAGCACCAAAGGCTTAATCATGAAAGTAGCTACTAGGACAGTATTCAATTTGTGAATCCTAATAATACTTTGCATAACAATATTGGATGTTTTTGATTTATTTAAACTTTTCTATAAGTTCTTTATAATCATTTTTCATTACTTAAATGGAAAACGTTAAATAACACTGATGTTTTGTATTTGTTTATGCTTGATGAACTGTTCTTTAAGGCAGGATTTGAGAAAAAGAGGATAAACTTTGTGTTCTTTAGCTTTGTTATTACTTTTATAGGTTTTCTTACTTCCTTATTGTTGTTTAAAGGAGATTCTTTAGCTACCTTATTGATTATAACTATTTTGTTGATGCCTGTTTTAATGCGATTGTTCTTAAAAGAAGAAAGAATTGGAAGATCTAGAAAAAAACTTAAGAACATATTCAAAAATCATAGATCTGTTTTTGAGACTTATTTCTTTTTGTTTTTAGGAATATTCTTTGCGTTTTTGATATTACAATTAACAACGATATACAATCAAGATTTTTTTGCAAATGCCTTTGAATTCCAAAGTAATTGGGTGATAAATAATCAAGAGAGTTTCGGGATTATCCAGGATGATATCGGCGGAGTTATTATTTCTTCTTTTGTTATTGACTTTCTTATTTTATTAGTGAGTTTCCTGTTTTCATTCTTTTATGGAAGTGGGGGAATCTTCCTGATAGTTGCTGCATCTTCTATACTATCAACATTACTGATATATTTATTGAGATTTTTTGATACCTTTTTTGGATTCAGTATGTTTTTGCTTGTAATATTTTTATTATATGTTATACCAGAAATATTTGTATTCATTATGGCATCAACTGCGGGCGGTATATTGTCTAAGGCAGTTATATCAGAAAAGATAACTGGAAAGCATTTCAAAAATGTGTTAAAAGACGCTGTAAGATTATTTGTTTATGCGGTTGTATTATTATTAATTATAAACGCATTAAAATTTGTTTTGATGGCCATTTTCTTATGAAGGTTCACATAACGGTTTACAATTATCACAAGAATATTTTACAAAAATGGAACATGTTTTTTCATTCCCTTCTTCGTCTAAATAACTACAACATTCTTTTAAATTTTCTATAGGGATTATTAATTGTTCTTCTGTTCTGGTTGCTAGTGCTTTGCTGTGTAAACTCTCTGAGAAAAATAGATATGAGCCTAGCAGTACAACAATAATTCCCAGTCCTATTGTTATTTTAATAGATGATTCCAACTGTAATCCTCTTTATCTGATCAAAACGGACTTTTCCAGGGTCCTTAAGTATATTATTGTCTCCTTTGAGGTAATAGTAAGTTCCCAACCGATCCTCTCCAATATGGACAATTCTGTGAATTATTGTTCCTTCAGCATAGATTGATTCATATGATGCAATATCCCCCAATCCAACAATACTTTCATTTTGCGGAACTATCTGGATGCTGTTTGCGCCGACATCAATTATTGGGTCCATAGAATTTGAGATTGTAAAAGTTGCCCATTCTGGATTTTGGATATAAATAACAACCCTATCAGAATAAACATGTATATCTTCTTCTTTTATATGGTCTGGTGGAGAAAGTCGTTCAACACCGCTTAATTTTAGTATTGGAATTGTTACCTCTTTTTCAAATGCCATATAAAATAAGCCCATTATTGATATTATCAAAAGAGCGTTAACAGCCCATATAATCACCTTCATATATTCTTTGATACATAGGAGGTATTTATTCTTTGTGGATTCTTATTGTTTGAAAGGTTTAGTTTGTTTTCTGTAGCCTTTACAATCTTTTTACTTAAATATCTTAATGTATCTGCTTTTTTACCAAATAAAGATAAGGAATCAATAGCTTTCTGTCTTATTTTTTTAGCTTCATTTACTGCACCAGAAACCCCAAATAAATGAACTGAAGTTAATTTATTTTTATCCATATTTGTGGATTTTCCTATTTCTTCTTGATCTCCAATAACATCTAACACATCATCTATAAATTGATAAGCGACACCTAGATTTTTGCCGTAATTTACCAAAGCTTCAATCTCTTTTTTATCTGCATTGTATAATATTCCACCCATTGAAGCAGCTAATGCATACAATCCTCCACTTTTTTGTGCATAAAACATCTCTAATGATTCTGGATTCCTTTTTGTCCCTTTAAGATCTTTTTCTTGACCACCAACTAGGCCGTCAAGACCTGTTGATTTACCCATCATTCTTAGAGCTTTAATTGTATTTTCTGGAGAAATTTCTTTGTTTCCAAGATTTAATTGATACGCATAATTTATTAGAAAGATTCCTGTAAGATCTGCTATGTCTTCACCGAATTTAATATGGCAGGACTCTTTTCCCCTTCTGAGATATGCATTGTCCATTGATGGTTTGTCATCAAATATTAAAGATGCAGTATGGCCAAGCTCAATAGAACATGCATTTGGCATTATTTTTTTTGCAGCATCTTTATCATACATCTCTGCTGCTGCAATCATTATCAATGGTCTCCATCTACTTCCACCATTAAGTGTCATGTATCTTGCTGCTTCACCAACTTTTGAATTTCTTGGAAGAATGTTGTCTAATGTAAGATTGATGGATTCTATTCTTCTTTTGATATAATTGTTTATTTCCATTAATTTACCTTATTTAAACTAAGCTTTTGAATAAGAATTCTTTTTGTTTTCTTCATGATATGCTTTCCATGAAATATAATTATTTATAACTTTTTCTAATGGTGGAACATCAAATAATTTTCTATTAATAAATTCATTTGCTGTGGCAGTATACATCTGAGAAAATATTTCCTTTAAATCTGGGTCAAGTAATTCTGGTTTTGATTTGCATAATTTTTTCCAACCTTTTGTTTTCCTTTCCTTTGCTTGATCCTTTGCATCTTCAACATCTTTAGACCATTTTGAATTTGTATAAAATTGTCTAGCAACTTCTTTACTTACATTTTCTCCATTATATGTGAACCTACATTCATCTAATGTTCCAAGCACATCTACAAGCATTAAGTTGCGATTATTATCATATGCAAGTTCAATCTTCCCATCTTCATTGACAAGATTTGCTTTTTTTGCTATATTGGTTATTAAATTATTTATTGTTAATAAAGTATCTTTAATGTCTGTAACTTCTGAATCTCTTAATCCTGCAATTGTTTGGGCTTCATCCCATGTTATGTATCTATCTTTAGATTCTAATTTTGTGCTAACATCAAATATTGGTTCAGATAATTTCTCTCCTGGTTGAGGATAATGATCTAATCCAAATTGTTGATATGTTGCATTTCCTTGTTCTAATCTGCGGAAGATACTTGCTCCAGATGGGAGGCTATTTCTATAAATTATTTCAAGTGGAATAAGAATGTTTTTTTTGTCTGGGGTAAAGTTGGAATAATTATAATTTCCTTCTTTATATCTTGGAAGAATAACACTTACTAATTTTACTTCCATAGTATTTGCTGGTTCTTTCAAATTAGTTATGTTAGTTAATCTTTCATCTTTCCCTATCAATCCGAGATAGTGTGTTTTGATTCCTTGTTTTTCTGCTTGTTCGAAACAATATGCCCCCATTATAGCAAGAGCAGAGCCCTTATTTGGTATATGATCAGGCATCTCGCCCCAATCAAATATAGAATAACGATCAGAAAAAAGAAATTTACCTAGTCCAGGATAATCTGGACTTGGCTTTTTCAATACTTTTAGATCTTTAACACTTCCCATTTTATGGAAGCAGTTATTAAATTAAAGAATGAATAACTGCTCTAAATTCTGCTTCCTCTGCAGCCAAGTTGTTTTCAGATTCATAACCATTACCAATTCGGTAATATTTGCAACCAAAGACAAAGACTGGTACATATCCATCTGGATTGTATTTTTGGAATAATTCAATCTCTTTTCTTGGAACAGATGCTTCTGTTTCAGATGTTAATTCATCATCCCCTGTATCCAGCTGCCAATGAGATATAGTTATTTTCCCTAAATCTGCATATTCTTGTGCAACATTATCAAATGTTTCCTTTACCCAGTTACAATGAGGGCACCAACTTGTTGAATACATCCTTACAATTGGTTTTCCATCTTCTTCACATAATTCATCATTTGTCTCTGAAAATGTGGTTATATCTGCAGTAACTTCTGGAAGTACTACTTTTTCAACGAATGTGTCTTCAACAACAACTTCTTCTTCAAGAAGTGTGAAATCTTCTACAGCTGCTGTAGTAGCAGGAGTTAAATCTGGATAATATATCTGTATATCTGCATTTTGAACCAATTGAGCCATATATAATTGGGCTGCTGTTCTTTGTTTTTGTAAGAGAAGAGCTTTTCTTAAATCTTCTTTTATTCCATCAAGGCTTTGATTTTGCGCATCAAAGATGTCTTTGTTTGAATTATAAGCTAGTTCTATTTCTTCATCACTTATTTCTATATAGCCTAGTACTGTTGCATTTAATAGCTTAAAGCTAATCAGTTGTTTCTTGAAGTATCCCTTGATATCATCTAAAGTCAACCCAAGATTGCTTATTGTTGATTCAAAGCTTTCCATTGTGCTTCCAGCTTGTTCAATAGAGTTTTGAACGAAAGCATTAACTTCTTCTTCTGTTACTTGGATATTATTTTTTTCTGCTTCTGCTAGTACTAATTTTTCGGGAATTAATGTACTATTTAGGAAGAATTCCTTTGTTATTTGTTGTTTATATTCTTCTGGCAGACCACCAATTAAGAAAAAGAACGCATACTCTTTCTCAAGATCATTTACACTTATTTCATAGCCATTAACTACTGCAGCAGCAGTTATGGTTGGTATAGTGGTTTTTGTCAATAAAAATATTGCAAGAATGATTATAACTATCCCTATTATGGAATATGCAATAGGAAACAAAGATGTTTTCCTTTTTTTTGTTGGTTGCCTTTTTGCTATAATCTTTGCTACAACCTTTTTTTTAACTAGTGCTTTCCTTATTCTTGATCGTTTAGCGACAATTATTGGTTTTCTTGTCTTCTTTACTGGAATAACTACTGGTTCTTCTTCTACTTTTGGTTCAGGAGTTGGCTCAGATTCTAGTTCAGGTTCTTCTTTTTCAGGTGTTTCTTCTATAATAGGAT
>JAHWIG010000026.1 GCA_019322735.1 Candidatus Woesearchaeota archaeon
CATTACTTTTCAAGAAAAGCGCTTTCCAGCCTCAATTCCATATCCGGTATTACCCTCAGTTTCCCAAGGTTATTCCAGACTCAAGGGCAGATTATCGACGTGTTACTGAGCTTTTCGCCGGTTCCCTAAGGAGCCAGGACTTGCATGGCTTAATCGAATCCTCATAGCAGCAATCTTCCGCAGGATCAACGGAAATTAATATCGCAAGAAATTTTTAAAATAGGTTCTGCACTATCAAACAACACTTACTTCACACTAGATATTGCTATCAAGTGCACATTTTATGAACTTTAGATATCCCAACCCCAAGAATTGAGAATGTGGAGGCGATTTGAGCATAATTGAGAAGTTCTAGTTCGTTTATAAAGTTTTCTTTTCTAGTCTACTTTCTCTGTCTTCGCTTCTTTTCCTTCTTCATTCGTTTACGTTGCCATTTCCAACGCATCTGTCTAGGTTTTTTCCACCTTCTTGAACTTCTCTTCATGATAGTTGTTGAGTTTTAAATTAGTTTAAAAAGATTTCGGTAGAAAAAACTATCTTTTTCTTAAAACCTAATTCCAAACCCTTTAATATTTTCTGGAGTTTCTTCTGTTATCTTTACATCTTCAATAGTTGCAGAACTTGGACCTTTTTTGCAGAATTCAGTTATTTTTTTTATTTTATCTTCTTCCCCTTCAAAAACAGCTTCAACTTTTCCGTCTGGATTATTTTTTACCCAACCATTTAATCCAAGTAAATCTGCTTCATATTTAATATAATATCTAAAAGATACCATTTGAACTGTTCCAGCAATTCTTACATGTATTCTTTTTATCATTTTTCATAACTTATGCGGTAAATCAAACCAGCCTTATCATCTGATACTAGGATGGAACCATCAGGCATAATTAATATATCAACTGGTCTTCCCCAATCTTTTTCATCCTGCAACCAACCATCTGCAAAAATTTCATATGTTTTCTCTTCTGGATCTACAAGAGAAATACGATACCCAATTTTTTCTTTTCTATTCCATGAACCATGTTCAGCAATAAAAATCTTATTCTTATATTCTGAAGGAAACATGTTTCCTGTGTAAAATTTCATACCTAATGCAGCTACATGCGGACCAAGCTCAACCTCAGGGGGAATGAATTCATCACAATTCTTACTGTTATAACTTGGGTCTTGAATATTTATTCCATGGCAATATGGAAATCCAAAATTAAGTCCTTGTACAGTTGCCCTATTGAGTTCATCTGGGGGTATATCTTCTCCCATCCAATCCCTACCATTGTCAGTAAACCAAAGTTCTTTTGTTTCAGGATGCCAGTCAAAACCAACTGAATTGCGAACCCCATATGAATATACTTCCAGATTTTTTCCAGATATGTCCACCCTCATTATTGTAGCATAAGGATACTCTGGATTACAAATATTACAGGGTGCACCAATCTGAAGATATAGCTTATCATCTGGACCAAGACCAAGATATCTCCATCCATGATGAACATCTTTTGGCAATTCATCATTGATAACAATTGGAACAGGGTTATCTATGTTGTTTTCAATATCATCATATCTCAAAATACGGTGTATTTCTGCAACAAAAAGAGAACCATCTTTAAAGGCAACACCATTTGGCATATTTAATCCAGATGCAATTATTTTTACCTCATCTGCTTTGTTGTCTTTATCATGATCAAATACAGCATAGACATTACCTTTTACCCTAGTCCCAACAAATAGTATTCCATTGTGGTTTAATACCATTGATCTGGCACCAGGAATATTTTCCGCGAAGACACTTATTGAAAATCCTTGTGGAAGGGTGATTATGTCTAATTTTGGTTTTTCTTCAGAAACTAAAGATGGAAAAGATAAACAACCTGATAGAAGAAATAAGATGGGAATAAGTAAGATAAATCTGTTGATTGTATATATTCTCTTTATCATTGTTTTACCTTGTATCCTTTTTTCATAAGATAAACAACAAATGAAAAGAATCCAATAGATAATACTGCGCTGATAATCATTCCCTGTATCAAAGGGGCATCACTTATCCCTAACAATCCATATCTAAAACCATCAATTAGATAGAATAATGGATTGAATAAAACAAACTTCTGGAATAATGGGGGGAGGATTTTTATGCTGTAAAATACCCCACCAAGCATTGTCAATGGAGTTAAAAAGAAGGTATTGAATACTCCAAGATGATCAAATTGTTTTGCCATCAATGCAATCAAAATTCCAATAGATCCGAAGAGTGTTGTTGCAAATAATCCATATAAAATTAAGATAAATATATTATGAATTGAAAAGGGAACAAAGAATGATGTTGCAATAAATATGCTTATTCCTGTCAAGAATCCTCGAGCCACAGAACCAGAGACATAAGCTGTTGTTAATTCCAAGTAAGAGAGGGGCATTACTAATATATGTTCAAAATGATGGGTGAATTTAGATATAAATACAGAGAAAGCAGAGTTTATGAATGAATTATTTATCATATTCATCATTACCAATCCAGGAACTAAAAACTGCAGATAATCAACACCATTTGTTGATTTACCCACAACAAAGTGGAATATTGCCAAGAATAATAATGAAGATATTATAGATGGAAAGATTGTCTCATTAATTATCTTAAGAAAACGCATAATTTCTCTTTTTGCTAGATAATACATTCCAATACTCATTTTTTCTCCTTGGTTAATCTCAGAAATACAGTCTCTAATTTTTCATTAACAATATCTATTTCCTTAATCTTTATTCCTGCTTTTTCTATCCTAGTAATGATATCCTTTGCCTTTTTCTTGATATTTTTTCCAGTTATCTTTGAAATTTTTCCTTCTTGAGTTACCTTGAGATTTCTTCTCAGTAAGATATTTTTTGGGATCACTGTATCTGTCTTTAATTGTAATGTCTGATTGCTGAGCTTTTCCATTATCTTGTCTTTATCACCTAAAGCCAATATCTTTCCTTTGTGGATTATGCAGACTGTCTTGCATAGAGCTTCTATCTCTTCAATATAATGAGAAGTAATAATTATTGTCTTTCCTTCTTTGTTTATCTTTTTTAACATATCCCATAGCTCATGCCTCAGTTCAACATCCAGTCCTGCAGTAGGTTCATCTAAGATAAGGATTTCAGGGTCATGGACTAATGCTCTGGCTATTAACAATCTTCTTTTCATTCCACCACTGAGATAATCAATCCTGACTTTTCTCTTTTCAAATAAATAGAATTCTTTCAATAATTCAAGAGTTCTTTTCTTTGCTATTTCTTTCTTTATTCCAAAATAACCTGCTGTATACAACAAACATTCTTCTACGCTGAGAAAACGGTCAAAGTTCAATTCTTGTGGACTTAATCCAATCTTTTTTCTTGCTTCTTTATAATCATGTATAACATCATTTCCGAACACAGAGATCTTTCCTTTGAATTTAACCAAACCGACAATACTGTTTATTGTTGTTGTCTTTCCAGCTCCGTTTGGTCCGATAAAGCCAAAGATATCTCCTTGTTTGATCTCAAAACTAATATTATTGACTGCCTTTACTCCATTATAATTTTTTCTTAAGTTCTTAATCTCTATAGAGTTCATGATAAATCAACTAAAATGTGAGAATATAAATCTTTCTCTAACGAAAGACTCTTCTTGAATAATATTTATGTCTCCATAATCTATAAGCAGTTAACCATAAGAAAAGACCAACGATAATCAAAATAGTATTTGCTGTTGCCTGGGGTAATGTAATATCATATGTTATTACACCAAACATAGAAAGAAGATTATAAGCTCCAAGAACAATTGCAATCAATCCAATAATAAATTCTAAAGATATGATACTTCCCCTTCCTTGTTCTTGCTCGCCTTCCATTTATCCCACTTTTTTATCTACTATAATTTATCAGATATATAAAAGTTTCTTAAAAAATCTAAGCTTTCAGAATTTCTTTTAATTTTCCTGATTCATATAATTGCTCAATAATATCGCAACCGCCAATTAATTTTCCTTCAACATATAGTTGTGGGGTTGTTGGCCAATTTGCGTAATCCTTAATTTGCTGCATTAATTCAGAATCATCAAATATGTTGAAGAATGCAAATCTTACTTTTAGATCCTTAAGGACGTGCATGACTCTTGCAGAGAATCCACACATGGGTTGTTGTGGTGTTCCTTTCATCATAAGGAAAATCCTATCTGAATTAATTACTTTCTCAACTTTTTCTTTTATTTTTTCATCCATTTTTTGTTTCAATTGATAATGCATGTATTTCTTTTCCTAATTCTTCTTTTAATGCCTTTTGAACCATATTATGCTGTTCAATCAATGTTTTTTTCTTGAATCCTTGAAACTCAATTATTGTTTTTAGATGTAATCCACCATCA
>JAHWIG010000014.1 GCA_019322735.1 Candidatus Woesearchaeota archaeon
GTTTTCTAACTCTGAGGTATCTTTCATTGTATTAACCGATATTTAAACATAGTAGTCAAAGAAATCACTATAATTGTAATTGTATAGTTTATATATTGCCTTATAGTGCTGTTTATATTTAAAAGTTGTGAAGTTTCCATCTAGTTGATAAGATAGTATTACTAGAAAGTAGTGATATATAAAGATTCCTGTTTTTTATGGTGGATAGGATAATATTATAAATATTGAAGAATACTAAAGGAATATGCAAGAAAACATAAAAAAACACGGAAAGGAGATTGTAAAAAAAATAAAAGACGTTAAAAAGAAGATTAAACTGAGATTTTTTCTATTTTTAGGTGTTATTTTTCTTATTCTTGCTTTGACTTATCTATTTTATCCGCAGATAAAAGGAGTTATTCAATCCTCTATTGAGGTTTATGGTTTTATTGCTGTTTTTATTATCGCTTTACTATCTGATATACTAATGCAGCCAATAGCTCCAGATTTTCCGATGGTAAGTGGGATCTTCTTTGGTTTAGATCCTATTTTAATTACATTAACAGCAATTATTGCGAGTGCATTATCCACCATGATGGGTTATTATCTTGGATTGAAATTTGGGTCCGGCGGATTTAAGAAATTTTATGGTGAAAAGAGATATAAGAAAATAAGGGAGATTTATTTGAAATACCGCTTTGTGATTCCTATTGCCGCTATCTCTCCTGTCCCATATGTTCCTGTATGCTGGATATCTGGGATACTTAAAATGAATAAGATTAAATTCTTTTTATATGCAATGATTCCAAGATCATTAAGGCTTATGATTGTTGCTTTTTCTACTTATGCACTTTTTTACTAATTAATGGATGATCCATTTAGTATTTGTTTTGAGAATACTTCAATATCCTGGCTTCTGGATTCCTGTGCATTTACAATATCTATTATGTAATCATCTAATGAGTTGGAGAGCATTCCAGGTAGATGCCCTTGGTTTTTTGGATCTGATACTATTTTGCTCATGTGTGTAAGAACCTTTCCAACACCATCTACTGCATGCATCACATATTCTGTTGTCTTATCTGCAGCCTTCCCTAACTCTTCTAGGCTACCCCCCATATTCTTAATATGAGAGTACATCTGCTTGGTGTTTTTTACATGCCTTACTATATTCTCAACATTGTTGTTGAATTCGTCACAGAAATAAGTTGCATATTCTACCATGCACTCATATTTATCGATTAATTCTTCTTCTTGGGTATAGAATATTATATTTTGCTTAAGTTTTATTTTTTGGTGGTCTATTTCCCTTAATTCCCTTCCAAGTGCCTTAAAGTGTTTATTGTAAGTGTAGTAATTGTTATTTCCTTTGTTTGTTTCTTTTAGTGTTTCTGATGTTTCTAATACTAAACTTGCTTTTCTTTCCAGATTAGTTGCAAGAGATTTATAATCTTCTGTAGAATCTTGTAATGCATGCTCAATTGAATTTCCATAATCCATTAATTCATGCCTTACCCTATCAGAATTTGATATGATTGATCTTAGATATTGATTCATCTCTGTTATTGTCTTTAATTGCGCATCAAATAATTGGTCAAGAGTTCTGTGTTTTCTCTTTTTTCCAGTTATTAATTCTGTTGTCTTTCCTTTTAGGGTATAAAATATATTCAGTAATGGTGAGCCTTCCATTCTAAGCTGAGAATCCATCTCCATCTGTAACTGTATAAGTCTTTTAACAGATTCTGCAAGACCTTCATATCCTCTTTTTGTGAAGGATTCATATGAATTATGATTTAGGACATCAAATGCTTCTGAGATAACATCTCTTTCTTGCTTCTTGTTTTTTACTTTTATCTCATTGTTTAATCTAGAAAGTAAGTCATCTGTTTCTTTTTTTTGAATTATTGTTTCCACCATTGCTAACACCTTTTATTTTTTATAGGAATCAGATTAATAAGTGTTTTCTAAGAAAAATGAGAAGAGTTTCTGGGAAGATGAAGATTATTCGGTGTTGTTATG
Source organism: Candidatus Woesearchaeota archaeon (assembly GCA_019322735.1). Lineage (GTDB taxonomy): Archaea > Nanobdellota > Nanobdellia > Woesearchaeales > BS150m-G63 > BS150m-G63. The sequence goes on from JAHWIG010000014.1 coordinate 1,999, forward strand.
AAGATGTTAAGGTTTTAATTGGTATTTGATTCTGCAAATCAAACAAAACAGGATCTGCCATAAAGCCTTCTCTCTTAATATCCTCAATGATATAAAATACCTGTTTTGATTTAATTGGGAATCTTCCTTCTAAATTTTCCATGAAGTCTTCAAGGTCTTTGATATGTTTGAAGATTCCTTCCATCATAAAATCAAAGCCGTTATTTGTCTTGTAAACAGAGTTTATATTGCTGTTTTTTGCTAATAAAATATCCCTATAAGTGACAACCATCTCCCACGCCATTCCATCTTTATGGGTTCCTGTGTGGTTGTGACTTTCATCTTTAAGCCAAACATTTGAAAACCCTAGAACTTTTATCCTAAATATAGGTGTTGAAGGAAATTGGGGTCATCTGCAGGAAATTCCGGCTTACTTGGGTCATTTTCTGACTCAACCCTTATTGATTGTAAAATCTTTTGCTCTTTTAAGACGTCAATGTCATGTATGAATTACTTTTTTATTCTAACTAAATCTTTTGTAAGAACTCTATCTCTTAAAAAAATAAGATAAAAAGAACTAATATTGGTTTAATAGGATTCTCTTTTCTATTCTTTTGTAATCTTGTTTAGTGATAAATCCTTTACCTAAACCTTGCTTCAAATTTGCTAATTCTTCTAATTTGTTCATTTTTATCATATATGGGGGGTAATGAGTTAGCTAACACAATGGGGTAAGTAGAACTCGCTAACCAACCCAGCATAAATACATCAAGATTAAAATAATGAGTATTGTTACCCCCTGTAGATAATAATGTTAAAACTAGTATATAAATCTTTCGTTTATGTTAGTACTACTTGGTAGTAAAATATAGAAATTAGCCTACAAATAGGTGATGTTTCTCATCTCCAGTTATCTCAGAGATTATTCTGCTTATTACTATCTTTTGAGGATTAGGCATTAATTTTACTCGCTTTTTAATGTCTTCAAAGTCTTTGAATGGCGCTGTTTTGCGTGCTTCAATTATCTCCCACATATGTTTCTTTCCTAATCCTGGCAATAATTCAATCTGATGCATCCTTGTTGTTAAAGGCTGTGCTTTATTAAAGAATTCAACAAATCGTGATTTATTATTCTCAACTAAGCTCTCTATTACAAATTTAAGCTCTTCTTCTGCTGTCCTTGTTAATTTATCTGGCTCTAATCTACCAAGAATGTGATGGATCTTGTCCCTTTTTCCTTCACCGATGTATATTTCCTCTCCTGGCTGGACTATTTCTTCTTTTTTTGGAACTAATTCTAGTAAGACAAAGTGATTTTTGCCTATAGCCTGCACTATTGCTGTTTTTCTATGACTTGGCGTATTGTCAAAGGGATATCCATTTGGCAAAAAGTCTAGTACAACTGCAGTTTCCTCTCTTACTGGCATATGTTCCATTTTTTCCACCCTCTCGTCTTTAATTTGTAACCTTGTATTTAAAGGTTTCTTTAAGTCATTACTACTCAAAAAAAGTTTATAATGTATTAAAGTAAATAAAAAGAAATATAATTCTATTTAGAAGCGAATTTAGAAGTAACACCAACGATCTTTTTCATATTATCAGTGGTTACCGTCAATGCATATCCCTGTAGAATAACCTTAATATCATCAACTGTTTCAGGAATCAGGTCTGCAATCTTGATTATGTGGGTGCCTCTTAATCTAGGAATATCTAATTTTGTTAATTCATCAACTAATTTCTTATTCTCTTCTGTACTTAATGTGGTAAATTGATTTAGATAATCTTCCATCCTAGAAGATCTTGCTCCAAGCTCTTTATCGCGTTTCTTAATCTTATCTATTTCTATCTTTATATCTGACAACCCTATTGGTGTTTCTTCAACTATTTTTGGATTTACCATTTTTATGCCTTCTTTAAATGAACTGGGTGCACTATAACTGTCTTTTCCTTTTTAATGTCCTTTATTGTTATTTGATAACATCTTCCTTGTTTTGAAGTAACAGTTCCTTCTTTTCCATGAAATCTTGGAAAATACATTCCCTTTTGAATTGCAGGTTCTAATTTAAGGATAACTTTATCACCCACCTTAAACTCTTGAAGATAGTTTCTTAGACTAAATTTTCCTCTTTTCTGAGGACTTTTAGTCATCTTCTGCCTTGTTTTTCTTCTTGCCCTTCCTATCCTTGTTACCATATCAATCAAGTGAATTTTAGTTGATTTAAAAATGTTACTATTAGTCATTAAATGCTATCAAAAACCAACGAGACTTTCGTCTCCTGAACTTCCCAAAAAGAACAATTTCTCCTAGTTATTCGCTTCGCTCATACTCACAATCTATGACTTTTTCGAAAGCTTTAAATATTTGTGCACTATTGAATTCTGTAAGTAATTGAGGAGGGTTTTACAATGAAGGGTTTTCTTTCAAAATTTAAAGAAAAAATTGCAGGTGAGGTATTTGAAGATGGTGAAGCTGAAGAAGAGTATGTTGAGCTTGATGCCACTGAAGCTGACGGAATGTCAAAGGTTGTGGTAAGGCCATTTTCAATTGAAGATTTTTCTGATATTAAACCAATATTGGATGCATTAAGAGAAGGAAAAACGATAGCCTTGGTCAATATCAAACCATTAAAGGAAAAAGATTTGATAGAATTAAAAAGGGCAATCAATAAGTTAAAGAATACCTGTGATGCTATTGAAGGAGATATTGCTGGATTCAGCGATGATTATATTGTTGCTACACCTTCTTTTGCTACGATCTATAGAAGCACCGAGACACAGGATTTGAAAGAAAATTAGTTTATTTTTCTATATTAAATTTCTTAATATATAGATGATTCTTTTTTCCTCTTAGAATAACTTCTTCTTTATCATCTAATTTTGTGATTTCTGTTATTACTTCTGGCAATAATAATCTATTCCCCCTCATATCTAGATTTGTTATTATTTGCTTTACTTCATTAGTATCTTTTATTCCAAGATCTTCTAATATCTTTGTTGCTGATTGTGATTTCTTTCCTGCAGTAAACTCCTTTGTTTTTAGATATAGGTATTTAGCAATCTTATCAGCAATATCTATGTTTGTTGCTTTTGTTATGCCCTGTAATCCAGGAGAAAGGTTTGCCTCTATAACTAAAGGACCTTTATGGCTTTGTAATATATCAACAGCGCAGATCTCTGCACCAAGCACTTTTGCTGTTTCTATTGAAATTTTCTTTGTATGGGCATCTAATTCAACTGGTTCTCCTTTTCCGCCAATATGTATATTTGATCTTTTTTCATCTCCTTGTGCTTTCCTTTCCATTGCGGCAACAACTCTATCACCAACAACAATCGTTCTTATATCAGTTCCTTCAGTTTCAATATATTCTTGAATTATAAATGGTTGTTTTAATGTGTCTAATGCATCTAATATTGATGAAGCAGCAGGAAATGAGTCTGCAACCATAACTCCTTTTCCTTGTGTGCCTTGTGGAAATTTCATAATTATTGGATAATTAACTTTCTTTAATATGCCCCTTGCAGCTTCAATTGTAGATGAAAGATATGTTTCCGGCATTGGTATGTTGTGTTTCTGTAGATCCAGATGAGTAAGTAATTTATCATGCACTATGCTGAATGCTTCTTGTTTTATAGGCATATATGTTGTTTTATACAATAATGAGGTAATTGCGTTTAATATTGCAGAATATCTGAATGAGCTCTTTCCATAAACGCAGTCATACTCTCCTAATGGCTTTCCCTTGTAAAGAACCTGTGGATATTTTGAACCAAGATTAACTTCAATCTCCCTAATATCAATATCATCAACCTCATCAAAGTACTTTGACATGGCTTGAGATATCCATTTGGAACTTGTACTTCCTAAGCTTATTATTGCTGCTTTCATTTTTGTGAGTTTTTTACGAGCAAAAATTAAATGCTTTAAAATATTATTCTTAAGGTTTTTTTATTTTTTCATTCTTTCATGGGATTTATTAAAAATCTATCTTCCTTTAATGTATTTACCCCGATTAACACCTTATACTTCATATGTTTTCTATCTGCAATTGTGAACTGTGTATCTAATTCTTTTCCAGCTATCTCTATCTTTGCATCAACTATTGGCCTAAGTGAATTGCCGTGTGCTGACTTTATCAGCTTTGTCATTACAATTGGGCCTAATTTTAATTCTGATGCCAATCTTGTATCTATTGAGCTCCTTGTTGCCCCTGTATCTATTTTTGCCATCAATACCTTTTCAAAGCCATTTCTGCCAAAAATAGTCACTTTTTCTTCTATATGTATTATTATTTTATCTCTATACATTATCATAAAAAACTAAGAAATATGTAGTTTATAAAGCTTATTGTTTTAGCTGCATAAATATTTTGCTTGCTTTTTCTTGACCAACCTCAATAATAAATGGTGCTAATTTTGGGCCTTTTTCTTTGTTGATTAATGCTTTGTATGCTACCTTGAAGAACTCCTTTGGTTCTAAGTTTATATCTTTTGATATTGAATAAAATTCATTGAATAATCTTTTTTCATTAAATTTCTTCTTTTTCAATATGGCCGCTAAAATTAACAGTGATTTTTTCTCTTTTTCTTTCAATGAGGATTTTACTTTTGAAGTTATTTTTTCATTTAATTTGAATTTTAGATTTTCTGGAGCGTATTTTTCAAGCCAATTTATTGCACAATTTGCTCTACTTGTGATTCTCTCTTTATCTGCTTTTGTTTTTGGTTTGTAGTAGTTTAGGATTTTCTTGATATCTTTGTTATAGATCTGGATGATTGTTGTCAAGTGTCTGAAAGAAGGTTGGAATGGCATCTTTTTTGCTGGTTGATTAACTGAAGAAAGCTCATAGATTCTTCTTTGTTTCTTGTATTCTTTATCGTTCTTTGTTTCTTGTTTTTTGAAAGCTATTCTTTCGCATTTATCAAAGTCCTCATATATTTTAAGGACATCTAAATCAAAACTTATTGCGAATTCTGCACCAGGTCTTGTTCCTGCAAAAAGGTATCTTATTATCTCTGGCTCATATATCTCCAAACAATCTCTTAAGGTAATGACATTTCCTTTTGATGATGATATTTTTCCTCCGGTTCCTTTTATGCTTATGAAATTATACATAAAATAAGATGGGGCAGTCCATTTGTAGATATTTACAATATCTTTTCCTGTACTGAAACTTCCTCCTGTAGTGGAATGATCTTTTCCCCCTGGCTCAAAGTCAACTTGTTCATAATTCCAGCGCATTGGCCAGTCAACTCTCCATGGAAGTTTCAAGAAATCTGCTGTTGTTATATTTACATCAATGGTTTTATTGCACAATGTGCATTTCATTTTAATATTATCTTTTTTGTCATAATCAAAGAATTTTATTTCGTCCTTTCCGCATTCTGGGCAAAAGCCAGTTAAAGGCAACCAATCCTTGCTTAATGGTTCTTTTCTGTAATTGTTAAGAATATCCTGGATTTTTTTTGTATTTTGTAATGCTGTTTTTATCTCTTTGTTGTAATCTTTCTTTCTGTATTTTTTTGATTGATATAAATATTCTGGAGATATTCCTACTTCTGCAACATCTTTCTCTACATCAACTTCATGGTGTTTTGCATAGCTATCTTCTGTTCCAAACGGATCGGGGATGTCAACAATAGGCATTCTCAGATGTTTTTCCAACATTGCCTGCTTTGGCATATTGCCTGGAACTTTCCTGAATACATCATAATCGTCCCAGGAATAAATAAATCTTACTTGCTTTCCTGCATCCCTTAATGCTCTTGCTATTAGATCAACAGTTATTATCTCTCTAAAATTACCTATATGGATGGTTCCAGAAGGAGTTATGCCTGCTGCTACGGTATACCTCTTCTTTTTTCCTTTTTCCCTTATGATGTTTTGAGCAAACTGATCTGCCCAATGCAATGATTCCATGAACAATGATATGGTGAGTTAGTTTAAAAAATTTATGTTAATTATTTCTTGATATTTAATCCACCTGTTGGAAGTACCCTGATAATATCATCTACATGTGCTTTTATTTTTTTCTGGATTTTCTTTGCTGTTGAAGATTTCTTTTCTTTTCCTTGTTGAACTTCTAAATACTCTTTGCAATGTTTCTTCACAGCAGATAATGCTGCGGCCATAACTTTATTGTCTTTTAATCCTATTGCTAATCCTAATTCTGCTGTGAGGAAATTCTTTTTTCCATAGACCATAAATGCCCCTTTTGAAATATATTCTCCTGCTTTAGCTTTCTTTGTAACTTGATCTGGGCTCACATAGAAAACATCTATTGATGGTATTCCCAGTTTCCATGCTCTTGAATAAGAAGCTGTTGCTATTGCTGTTTCCTGTAATGTTACATTACCTGGTTTTTTTCCTTTTGTCTTAATTATGAAAAATGGACTTCCTGCAATATCTGTGTGGAATATAATATCATTTGGGTCTGTATGTTTCTTAACAACTATCTCATTTGATGTTGCATCCTTTCCTCCAATCACAAGGAAACCTTCAGAACTAGTAAACCAATGAAATTTCTCATACCATTCTTTCTCTGATATCTGTTTTAGTTCTTTCTCTTTTGCTAATTCTTCTTCTCTTCTTTTTTCTCGTTCTTTATTGAATCTTAATTGTCTTTTCTTAATTCTTGTTAAAGCTGTAATTGTCTTTTCTAGTTTTTTCTTTGCCTTTTTTGATTTATTGAAATAAACTTCAGCATTCTTTTCCACAGATTTAGATAAATCAAGGGTTATTTTCACCATATCTCTTAGTTTGTTGCTGTTTTTTTAAATAATTTCCTATTCATAAATTTTATAAACAGGACAATCTTTGTTGCATCTATGAAATTCTCACAGATAGAAAAACAGGACCTGTTCAAGGCATGGTTAATGTTATCAATAGCATTTGCTATTGTTATGGGTGGTTTTTCTTTCACATTTCAGTTTGCCATACAGATGGCTATTGCAGCTATTACTGTAGGTACTGGATTTTTACTTCATGAAATAGGTCATAAATTCTTAGCTCAGAAGTATGGATGTGTTGCAGAATTCAGAGCAAATATGCAGATGCTTTTTTTGGCAGTACTTATGAGCTTTTTTGGCTTTATTTTTGCAGCCCCTGGGGCTGTTTTTATTGGTGGAAAGCATGTTAGTGTAAGTGAGAATGGTAAAATATCAGCAATGGGGCCATTGATGAATATAATACTTGCATTGATCTTTCTTGGATTCTTGTTTTACTTTCCAAACAGTACATTGGTATATTATGGTTTCTTAATCAATTCTTGGTTAGCTCTGTTCAATATGATCCCTTTTGCTATCTTTGATGGTGCAAAGATACTAAAATGGAATAAGGTTGTTTATGGTGTTATGGTGGCATTTAGCTTTATTTTGCTTAATGTCCCCCCCTTCATACCTAAATAAGTTTTAAAGAATTAGTAATTTCATCTATCTTTTCTTCTTCATCAGGTCCAAGAGCTATGCAAGTCTTAGTTCCTGGAGCTACAACTGTCTTTCCTGCATCTGTTATCATTGCAGTCTTAATTCCATGATCTTTTGCTTCTTGAAGTAATTTAAGCAAGGATTTTTCATTCTCTGTCTTTAATACAATCTTTGCCATGCCTTCATCATTCCAATCCTGTACTACTTTCTTATCTGAATTAAGAACAGCCTTTACTGAAGCATGTGCTGCTTGTGCCGCCATCTTTCCTTTTGGCAATTTAAGATCCTGCCTTATTATTATAATCTGTTTGTACATATTAAGAAGTAGAATCAAATATCTTTTTTAAATCTAGTGGTTTACCGTCTATTTCTATTGTAGGATTATTAAAAACTTGATCAAAATGTGTTACTGCAAAGATATCTCCACCAAACCATGAATTGCTTCCTATTGCTATATGGCATGTGCCAAGTTTCTTTTCATTTATAACTGTTGGGCCAAGGATTTCTGCTTTGGGGTTTATTCCAATACCGAATTCAGACAATAATTTAACTCCCCAAGGCAATTTTGCCTTTTCTATTGCCCATTCAAAACTCTCCTTTAATCTTTTTGCTGATTCTCCCCCTTTTATGTCAATAACTTCTCCTTCTTTAACTATTATGGTTAGAAGATCTTCCTTAACCAAGCTTGTCCCTTCTTTATTTTTTGAAGAAACATCTATAACTAAAATTCCGTTTGCCTTATTCTTTTCAATTGCCAGATAAACTTCTCCCACCGGCATATTTCCTCCTTTTTTATTTTTATAGAATCCGTCATTGATTATTCCTTTATAATCTCCTTTGCTAAAAGTTAAGTCAGTGCCATTTTCTGACTTGATGTGTATTTCCTTTCCCTTGTCAAGTTCTTCTTTGATTATTTTTCCTCTTTCTCTAAGTTTTTCATAATCAATATCTATTGCTTCCATGAATTTAGGGAATTTATCTGTTTCTAATTCTTCTAAGCCTGTAGTTGAAAGGAAACTTATTCCTTTTCCTTGGGTATATTTTCTGAAGCTTTTTCCTACTTGTTTTAAGGATCCTAGTTTTCCAGATAAAGATAATAACAATAATGTTTTGTTGTCTGCAGTTAATAGTGCCTCTATAACTTTTTCATCTGCAGATTCTCCAGATGATTTTGGATTTTGCAGAACTAATTCACAATCTACATTAAGTTGTTTAGCTGTTTCCAGATAACATCCGGCCATTATTGCTGATGCCCTTCTTTTTGGGTAACCTTCATCAGATATTATGGTGATTTTTTCAAAAGGGTCAATATTATTTATGAATATCCTTTTGAAACATTCAACATAATCATCAATAAAATGAGAAAGCCCTTCTTCTTTTAGCCAATCAGAAAACTCTTTTTTATCCATTAATGGTTTGTTAAATGGTTGATTTTTAAATTTTTCTATTCCATGTTTTAACTGTTTATATCACTATTCTAAAGTAGTATCTCTTAGAAAAGTTTATAAACTTATTTTTGATATACACTTAGATTATGAATAAATTAAAGACCCCTGCTTTATTATTATCAGCTATAATTGGGTTATCAATAAAGGGTTTTAATCGTGAACCCGTCAATCTAAAAACTATTGATCAGGTTTTTACTAGATTTAGGGAAGCACCATCATCATTAATAAGTTATCCAAAGATAGCTTATGAAAAAGGATTCTATAAGGATTATTTCAGAGAGGAATTAAGAGGGACTTCATATATTGATAATAATAACGATCATTTAGATATTCCATTTAATGTTGTGCTTGACTCATTAGCAAATGAAGCTGTAAAGCTTAATCGTTCACATAATAATGATCCAAGAAAAAGTGGAAAAGCTTACTTGAAAGACATAAATAATGATAGAGAAGTTGGAGTTGGAAAAGAATCTGGATATTACTTTAAATCTAATTAAAATGGCAGAAGAAGAATATAGCAGAAAAGATGTTCCTGTATTTTTGAGGGATAGAAGTGATGAATTCTTAGGGATAACTAAAAAAAAGGAAGAAGAGAATATAGATATTTCTTATACGTCATCATTTGCTTCAGAAATTCCTATTTTTGATAATGGTTCAATATCTATTGATGATAAAGTTAATGGGCCAATTAAAAAGAAAGTATCCACTAAGGTTGATTATAACAAGATAGAGACTAATAAACTTAAAGATGCTTCTGAATTTCAAAATGATTACAATGATGAACTTAAGAAAGGATTGCAAGAAGGTGGATTAATTGATAGATTAAGAGTGGTGTATGGTGCACCTTTGGCATCTGAAGAAAGCATTAATCAATGGGTAGAACATGATATGTCTAATAAAAGTCCATTTGCTAGGATTCGTATGTATAATGAGCTAAAAGAAGATATATACAAAGAAGGTATAAAGAAGGATTGGGATATAAAAAAATACAATCAAGAACTTAATCGTATGCAAAAGAGATTGTTTCCAGATGCAGAATTCCAAGAAATAGAATGATAAAAGAAATATATAAGAAAAGTGTTCCTGTAGTTTTTTCTTTGTTAGCTTTAACTGGTTGTGATTCTGAACAAGTCAATGATTATATGCTTAAAGCTAAACACTTTGTGGAGAATTCAACTCAGAACTTCGTTGAGGACATTAAACCAGGGTATGATGATTCTATGTTAAAGAAATGGTATAATATCAAAGATCAAAGAGAGTTTGCTGAATCTGTTCTTGGTCCAAATAATTATGAAAATTATGATGTAATTGTTTCTTTCCCTGGTGGAAAATGGACTCGATCTTCTTTTGCTCCAATTATCGATGACATATTCAAATCATATATTGGTTTTAAAGAATCTTGGTGTGAGAAAAAGAAAGAATTGCATCTTGAACATTATACACAATACCTTGATGAGTTCTTATTAAGAATGGGTAAAGAAGCAGACCTTGATGAAAATGATGTGCTTTCTTTGGATGAATTAGAAGGACTTAAAGAATATAGATTGTATCTTAATGGTGTTGTTGATATTTGAATTCATAATATTTATCTATTTCTTAATCTTTCTAATAGTAGAAGATATCAATAATAAATATTAAGTTTAGTATTACTTATATTTCTGAATAATACTTAGAAAATAGTTTACTTCAGCTAAATCATTTGAAGTTATTATCTTTTCTGGTTTTTCTAATGCTAATTCTTTAAAATGATCATTAATCTGTAATATATCGGTTAAGTCTTTTTTATCAACTTCATCAATTAAACCTGATTGAGAATTGTCTATTAATCTTGAAGTCTTTTTTCTAATTTGACTAGACACATAGCTGTAGCTAATCTGGTAATCCTTATTTTTTTTGGTATGGTATAATGTTTCTACTCTATCCTTTAATTTTTTTACTAAGGTTGGTAACATAGTCTGGATTTGTTTATTACCCTTTATTAATCTTTTTATCTTAATTAGAAAAAAGAAAAAAGATTATGAATAAAACAGAAAGATTAAAGAGGATTAAGTAATTAAGAAATAAAATGAAATTATTAATAAAACAATTCAAGAAATACATTGCTATTAGATATTTCTTTTATCTATGTATATTCATATCTTTAAATTATACATTCCATCTAATATTCTCTTTGTCTACAGGATTTATAACTTTTATTTCTGTATTTATAACTTACACATTCAAAGGCGAAATGGAAAAATGGGTTAAAAAATGAAGAAAACAGAAAAAGCCACTTTTGGTGCCGGATGTTTCTGGTGTGTCGAAGCTGTGTTTGAGCGGTTAGAAGGTGTAGTAGATGTACGAGCTGGCTATACAGGGGGTAGTACAGAATATCCCACATATAAAGAAATATGTACGGGAAAAACTGGTCATGCCGAAGTCATTCAAATTGATTATAATCCACGCATTATCAGCTATGAAAAACTGCTGGATATGTTCTGGCAATCTCATGATCCTACTACTTTAAATCAGCAGGGAGAGAATATGGGCACCCAGTATCGATCAGTGGTTTTCTACCACAATGAAGAGCAACAGAAAGTTTTCCAAAAATCTCTGAAAAAAACAGATAAGTCCGGAATGTATGCAAATCCAATTGTAACAGAAATTATGCCCCTTGGTATATTTTATCCAGCAGAGGATTACCATCAGAATTATTATAGGGTAAACCCAAATGCGTCCTATTGCCGTGTAGTGATTAAGCCTAAGCTGGAAAAATTATTTAAAACAGAAAGATTAAAAAAGTGATTTGTGTTTTTTAAAACTATGAAAAGGAATAAGTATAATCCATCTCATTATATCAATTCTATAAGAAAAAGGAATTGCATTAAAATAAAACAAATATTTGATACGGGTATTGAGGGAATAATAGACGTATTGGAAAATGATAAACATTCAAATGATACTCCTTTGATTAAAGAATATATGAAATATATTGATTACATCAAAGATAATGTAATCCCAAATCATTATATTAATTCTATAAGAAAAAGGAAGTATAGAAGATGATTAATCCAAGAAGTTTAATTTATATTTCGTGAAGATGCATCCTTTACAATTGGATCTTCTCCTACTGATAAAGTTATAGGAACACTTCCTATATATATCTTAAAGTTTTTAGAAGGAATACCTGATTGTGTGAGATCCATGCAGTTTTGAAGGCATCAGACATTTCAGTTTTTATTTCATTTAATTCTTTTTGATATTTTATAAATTCCCATTTGAATAATTTTCCATTATTCAACTGATAATTTATAGAAGAATACTTATAATAAAGTTTATCAGCTATATCAAAATTACTTTTTATTAATTTAATTTTGTCTTCTAATGTCTTATTATCTTGCATTTATCTTTCCTGTTTATGTATTCCCAACACAAACAATTGTTTTCTATTCATACCAGTATCTAATATTTAACTATTTAAAAAACTAACTAAAGAAGGTGGCTTAGAGTTATTAAAATAAAATACGTGATAACATAGCATACCCATTATTTAACAAAGTTTTTTATATTAAGAGTATTAGAGATTGAACATGGATAAAAATGGTTTTAATTATAAGATTGCTTTCTGGGTTGTGTTAGTACTATTTATAACATTGGAATTTACTTATCACATCTATTTTGGTTAGGAGTATCAACTGCTCCA
>JAHWIG010000038.1 GCA_019322735.1 Candidatus Woesearchaeota archaeon
TGCATCCCAGAGTGCACTTCTTCCTTTTTTTCTCAATTCTTGTTGAGCTTTCTTATTCTTTTTGATAATCTTTTCACAATTATCCATCCATTCTTTAATCAATCGCCCCTTGTCTCGTTGAGGTAATTCATTTCCCAATTCTCTCCATGCCAGAAGTTCTTTTTGTTCGGTTTTTGGTAATTTCTTGTTTGGTGCAAAAAGAGCGTAGTCCAACTTTTCATAATCGGGTAGTTTAATCATTATATTATGATATTTTTTAAACATCTGTTTCCGCATATGTTCCATATCTTTATACAAAATAGGATACATCTCCTCATCAATTGCCATTGCTCTTCTCCCAGCTTCCAATCGTATTGTATGTATATCCACATCAGCAGAAATCAATTGAGTGCCTTCCAATTCAACTACAACCTCTCCATCAGTTAGAACACCATTAAACACCGCTCGATGGCCTATTTCTGTTATTGCTGAGATAGATGCTTTCTTTCCTTGTAATTCCACAACTCCTTCCAATCCATCTATATCAGTAAGGTGCCATGCTTTAATTCTTGTAAGTCCACCAAATGCTCTTTCCAAAGCGGGGGTTGATAAGACAAATGGTAAAAGATCCATCCGATCAAAAATAAGCTCATTGGTATCGAAATTGTACTGACTATGGTGTGGCTTCATTGTCTTTTCTGTTAGATAACCCTTAAATGTTTTCATTTAATTGTTCTCCCTATTTCTTTCGCAACAACTTCTCTTGTATAAATTTCTAACTCTATAGTAGCACCCCATACTTTTACTGGCCAATCAGATATATCTGTAATCTGTTTCTTAATTTCATCCTCATCTTCATCTCTCATCTCCTTACTACTGTCTGGCCAAATATGAACCGTTTTAATCTTAATATTATTGACTATTTGTTCATCCCATGCATTATCTGTCATTCTTTTTGATTTTGTATAACCATATATTATATTACCCATTACTTTTTTATTCTTTTTAAGAACCTTCTCTACACCATCAAAATAGTCTTTTATTATCAAACTTAATCTTTTGCCACCACCTTCCCTACCGGCATGTACATAATTTTTCATATCACTCCAAATTTCAAATGCATTTCCCTTTTCTTTTGGGAGATGTTTTTTAACAAGATTTTGTATCAAAGTATTAAAATCTTTTTCTACTTTACCAAATTCGGGCCCTGTTCTAATCGCATTTGCAAACCATTGCAATTCAACCCACCTTCTACCTGTTTTATCTACCTGACTCCATATATCATCTTTTTTCCATATAACGTGACATCATTGAGAAAAATGCTGAAATAGACTTCTTTCCTCCTTCAAGTCTTTTTAATTTTTCAAGACCATTTAAATCAGTTGTATGAAATACCGTTGCACGAATCGTATCTGGCCATATCCGTTTGAACATGGGCCCAGAGATAGGAATCTGTAAAGAGGAAGAATCACCGCCTGGAGTATCAAATACATAATCTGATGTACTTTGTTGAACAAATTCTGTTAGATATCCTTTGAATGTTTTTTTAACAAGATTTTGTATCAAAGTATTAAAATCTTTTTCTACTTTACCAAATTCGGGCCCTGTTCTAATCGCATTTGCAAACCATTGCAATTCAACCCACCTTCTACCTGTTTTATCTACCTGACTCCATATATCATCTTT
>JAHWIG010000015.1 GCA_019322735.1 Candidatus Woesearchaeota archaeon
ATCTTTTTTCGTTGTAATCACCTTATTTTATATCTTTATATTATAATTTATTATAAATAACTTTCTATTTTCCCATAACTTTTTTATACTTTGTCTTGTTTTAAATGATTGATGGGGGTAATTGCTGATTTACATATTCATGGAAGGTTTAGCAGAGCCACCTCTAAACAAATTGATATTGAAAACTTAGAGAAATATGCAAGAATCAAGGGTGTTGAATTACTTGGAACAGGAGATTTTACTCATCCTGAATGGATTAAGGAATTGAAAAGAGATCTAAATGAAGATAGTGCAGGAATTTTACGAACAAAAAATAATTTTCCTTTTATTCTGCAGACAGAGATATCTTTGATATATACACAGGATGGAAAAGGAAGGAGAATACATAATCTTGTTCTAGCCCCAAGCTTTGATGTTGTTGATCAGATAATAGAATATCTTAAAACTTATGGAAGGGTTGATTATGATGGAAGGCCAATATTTAAGATTCCATGCGATGATTTTGTTTATGAGTTAAAGAAGATATCAAAGGAGATTGAAGTAATTCCAGCGCATATTTGGACCCCCTGGTTCAGTATGTTTGGCAGCATGTCAGGATTTGATTCTGTCAAAGATTGCTTTAAGGATCAAACTAAGAATATATTTGCTTTAGAGACGGGTTTAAGTTCAGATCCAGCAATGAATTGGAGACTTAGCCAGCTAGATAAGTATACATTAGTGAGTAATTCTGATATGCACAGTTTCTGGCCTTGGAGGATCGGTAGGGAAGCTAATATAATTGAGGTGAAGGATTTGAGCTATAAAAATCTAATTAATGCAATAAAGGATAAGAAAGTTGCCACAATAGAGGTTGACCCCAGTTATGGGAAATATCATTATGACGGTCATAGGAAGTGTAAAGTTTGCATGAAACCAAGCGATTCTATTGAGAATAAAAATATATGCCCAAAATGTAAAAGAAAATTAACAATTGGTGTATTACATAGAGTAGAAGAATTGGCAGACAGAGAAGAAGGATTTAAACCGAAAGATGCTCAAGAATTCAAGACATTGATTCCCCTATCAGAGGTCATTGCTGCTTTAATTGGAAGTCCTGTTGCTTCAACAAAAGTATGGAAAGAGTTCAATAATTTGATTAGTGCATTTGGATCTGAGTTTAATATTTTGTTGAAAACAAAGAAAGAAGACCTGGCAAGGATTGTTTCTGAAGATATTGTAAATGCGATTATTAAAAACAGAAATGCAGAGATAGTTGTTATTCCTGGATATGATGGAGAGTATGGTATTCCTGTCTTAAGCAAAAAAATAGAAAAAGTCGAGATTAAAAATAAACAGTTAGACTTAAATAATTTTTCTTAGATATGCGCTAGGTATTTTATTCTTAATATTGCATATGCAATGTAGAACATTATCAATGTTATTGCTTCTTTTTTCTCTAGCAACATTTTTCTTTTAAAGAATAACATGGCTAATAATGATATAAAGAACCAAAATGGTAGATCATACCAGAGTATTGAGGCATCAATGGTATAACCAGATATTATTGCACCAATACCAAGAGCAAATAAGGGATTAGTTATATTGCTTCCTATTAATGTGCCGAGAGACATGCTTGTTGATCCGCGGAAGAGTGCTATTAATGCAGTAGTTAGTTCTGGTAATGCTGTTGCTGCCCCTATAATCAATACGCCTATTAATGATTCAGAGACGCCCCATATATGAGATAATGATAAAGCACTATTAACTACTGATTTTGTTGAAGTAATGAGTAGGGCAAATCCAACAATCAGCGATAAAAAGTGAAATAATTCTAGTTTCTGTGGGTTTTTATCAATTAACTTTTCTTTGTGTGAAAGCCATACAAGGAAAATTATATATGCAGATACTAGGAAAAACCCTTCAATATGCCCAATGAAGCCGTTAAGTGAGAATATAAATACTAATAGTATGGATCCGAGCATTATCGGATAATCCATTTTTAGAATTTTTTTATCTGTCTTAACCTTTGTTAATAATGCAATTACCCCCAATATTAAAGTTATCTGTATAATGTTTGAACCTATATTGGTTCCTACTGCAACACCAGAACTCTCAATACCATTCAATATATTTATGCTGGAGATTATATGAGTGAATATTTCTGGGAGAGAAGTTCCGATAGATAGAACTGTAAGACCAATAAAGGCGTCAGAAACATTAAATGCCCTTGCTATTTTTCTTGCATATTCTACAATTATGTTTGCGCTAAGCCATACCCATATTAATGAGATTATAAGGTTGCCAGTTTCAGTGTACATATTATAAAAAAGAAGAGAGTAATTATCTCTTTTTTTATCAGAAATTAATCTAGAAGTTTATATATCTTTTGATGAGAATTAAATGGTGAAACTTATGTATTCTACTTCTGTTTTTTTAATAACTTGTTCCTCTTGAGGGATGCTTTGCCTTACAACATTTAATTTCCATACTTTTTCTGTAGTTGTAAACCCATCAGAGACTGTTGCTGTGATGGTCTTTTTTCCTGTACGCATAAATACTCTTTTATGGATTGATGGACCATCATAAGCACTTAATAATCCAAAATTCCAATTATACGAAAGAGTATCATTATCTGGATCTGAGGCATTTACTTCAAATACCACTGAGCTTCCGACAAATACTGCAAATTCCTCTGTTTCTGGATCTTGAGATAATATCTCTGGAACCCTATTTACATGATTAACTGTGATAGTTGTTTGTTTTGTATCACTGTTTTGTCCGTCATATGTTGTAATATTAAGATTAAATGTTTTTGATAGTTCTTCTGTAGTTACTGTATCAAAGTTTGGTGTCCAGGAGAAAGTTTTGTTATCAAAAGTTGCACCATCTGGAAATGGCCTTATATCAAAGCTTAATGCGTCTCCATCTGGATCAAATGCATTTACATCAAATGAAATTTGTTCATTTTCATTAACTTCATATCCTTTGAATTTTGTTAATTCTGGATATCTGTTTGTATTCTCTACTGTTACATTTACTGTTTTTGAATCTGTTAAGAACCCATCAGATACAGTAACAATTATAGTATGTAATCCAGAATCGTCATAATCTGTTAAGTAGTTATTCATATTTGCAAATCCATCATAATAAAAGACAAGTGAATCATTATCCGGGTCATTTGCTTCTGGAGATAAATGTAAAATCCCCCCCTCTTTTATTGTTATGTTGTCTAATTGATTAAGTGTTGGGGCCCTGTTGTTATCGATAACTTCAATTGTTATTGTTGCTGTGCTACCCAAATCCTTTCCTTTTGCATTGATTGTTGCTGTAAATTGTTTTTTATCTTTAAGAAAATCTAAACTTAATCTTGCTAATATCTTTCTTAGCAAGCTTTTCTCAACGACGTCATAATTTGGTCTCCAGTAAAGTGTGTTGTTGATAAAACTAGCATTCTCTGGTAGATCGATAGCAGATAATGTCACTTCATCATTATCTGGATCAAATGCCTCAATTGGTAGAATCAAGGCTTCATCCTCGTTAATTTGTTGAGATCCTGTTGCAATAATTATTGGCGCCCTATCTTTCTCCAGAACAATTACCTTTACTTGCGTATTATCTGTGAATTCACCATCTGATACAGTGATATTGACAATATATTCTCCTGCATCCTCGTATCCTGGCTGCCATATCCCCTTATCATCAAATGGGGATGAAAAGAAATAAATTAAGATGTCTTCTTTGTCTGGATCTGAGGCACTAACATTTAATGTTATTAATTCTGTTTCAGATGCAGTTATTACTTTTATCTCATCTGTTTGTTCTGAATCAGTTACGTTATTTCCTGTACTAGAATGGACTAAAATAATAAGAATTAATATTGTTAATATGAACCTTTTTAGCATCATGATAATACTTGTTCTCCCAACATAAAAATATTAAAAAAATAAAAAAATTTTAATAAACACCAATAATTACTGGTGCTCTGTTGACATTGTTTACTATAATTGTTACATCAGTTGAGTCTTGCCCACCATACATATCTGTTGCTGTTACTGTTACTATATGTGTTCCTGCGTCATCATATGTTGTTGTGTAGGTGTTTGAGCTCATAAATCCTGAATAGGTAAATGTTACTTCATCGTCATTTGCGTCTGTTGCTGCTGGGCTTAGAGTTATTGTATCTGTCTCATCAATAGTCAAGTCATCTATTGCCCCCAATATAGGGTCTTCGTTAATGCTGTTTATTGTTAATGTAATCTTTTCTGAAGTGCTTAAATCACCATCAGATGCTGTGATATAGATAATATAACTTCCTGCATCTCCTCTTTCTGTCTGAAGTTTTCCTTCATCATCTAAAGGAGAGGTGAATGAAAGTGTTAATTCATCTCCATCTAAGTCTGCAGCTACTGCTTCAACTGTAACCAAGCCTTCTTCATCAACTGTAATATCTTCTATTGCATCTAGGGCTGGAGCCCTATTTGTATTGGTTACTGTTATCTCGACATCTTGACTTACTTCTGAGAATCCGTCAGATGCAGTAACTGTAGTTGTGAATGTTTCTAGGCAGTCATAGACTCCTTTTTCACATACAACAGAATTATAGCTGACTTGATAACTATTTGAGTCCATCCATCCTGAGAATGAAAAGACAACAGTATCTTCATTTTCATCTGTTGCTTTTGGTTCTAGAGTAATCATGTCTCCTTCATTAACTGTTAAACTATCAATTGCATCCACTACTGGAACCTTATTGATTGATTCAACTACAACAAGTATTTTTGCAGTTGTTGATAGATCACCATCTGAAACAGTGATATTAACAATGTATTCTCCAGCGTCTCCCCTCTTTGTCTGCCATATTCCATCTTCACTGAAAGGCTCGCTGAATTCATATAGCAATTGATTTCCATCTGGATCTTGAGCGTTAATGCTCAATGAGACCATATCCTTTTCTTTTGATGTGATTTTCTTGAATACTCCTGGAGGGAGTTCTTGAGGTATGTCTTCTACACTAATTTTTGATAATAATTCTTCCTCACTTTTTTCAGCTTCTGATACTTCTCCAATACTGATTTCTATATTAGTATCATTCTCTAAGCTTATTATTTCTTCTTCAATCTGAATGATTGCATTAAGTTCTTGTTCTGGTTCTGATACAATTTCAATTTCAGATATAAGTTCTGGTGGCATGGTTATTAAGCCACTAGGTTCATATGGTTGTTTAATACAGCCACTTACCATTAATGCTAGTATAAATATTAAAACACCTACCATTCCTTTTTTGTTCATTATCCTTACCCCCATTCTAAAGTAAATATGTTGTGTTGCTATTCCTAAATAGCAATTGATATAAAAAGTTTTCGGTGAAACAGGATATAAATCTGTTTCATATCACTCTTTTAATTTTTTAAGTCTTCGACTTTCAAACTAAAAAGATTATTTGAATCTTTAAAGTGATTTCGCTTTACTTAAAACTAAAAAGATTTCAGTAAAACAGCATATACCTCTGTTTCACCTCAATCTTTAGGGTTTATCGCTAACGCTCAAAACTAAAAAGATTTAGGTGAAACCGGCTAATGTTTTTTATAAGCTACTCCAATTGTAAGTAAGATAAAAGAAACAAAGGTTATTCTTGTCAATATAAGTTTAGTGAATCTTTGGAATAATTCTATTGGAAATAGCTGGATTGATAAACTTGTTGCTGAAAATGTCCATGTTCCTGCCTTGAATAATACGGAATGGAATAGATTAAAGGAATTATTGAAGTTCAAAGATAATAAAAATATGATTAATACTATTGGGATAGTTATTGAGCTTCCAATTATCAAGTAAGAAGAGAATAATTTCCTTAATTTGTTCTTTTTTGTTTCTGTAAATAGTTTTATCAAAAGCATTGATGTTAATATCAGAGTAAATAATAGTATTGAGTTTAATACCCTTATTATGTTCTTTACATCTAAGAAATGTAGTTTTTCTTCTTGAGTAAACCCTTCCTGTTCAATTAGTTCTTTGTTGTTCTTGAAATAATCCAGCAGATTGGTTATTATCTCTTCCTTGTTTTCTATATCACTTTCATATTTAAGATAAGCTTGTTTGTTGAATATAACAGAATCAGTACTTGCTATTATTATGATTATTGGAAGTAAGATTATCAATAAGGTCAAATTCATTCTTTTTGTCATAATAATTCAAATAAAACCATTAAATATAATAAATATTTGGTAATATTTATATATTTGAGTTTTATTGGTGTTTAATATGAAAAAGGGGTTAAAAAGAGCGCAGATACAGTCTCAAGTGTTTGTTTATCTGCTTGTAGCGATAATTTTTGGATTTCTTCTTATGTTTGCATATAACTCTATTAAAGTATTGGGGGAAAAAAAAGTTGAACATGAGATGATTATTTTCCAGGAAAATATCAAGAAAGATGTTGAATCCTGGGCATTGCATATAGGTTCTGTTGGTGAGGAAAGCTATAATATTCCATCATTTATTACTAAGGCGTGTTTTGTAGATCTTTCAAGAAGGGATGATATCTTAAATCAGGGATTCTTTGATGATTATCCCATAGTTATTGATAGCCTTGAAACAACAGATAATAATATGTTTTTATTTGATGAAAAAGATAACTTCTATAGTTCTGTTCATGTTGGGGAAGTAAATCTTTTAAGTGATTATAACTGTCAGCCATTTACATGTTTTGATGCCACGAATAATGTTTTGAATTTGATTTTTCTTGGACGCGGTCATAGTACTTTAATTTTACCTGCAGATGTGAATAAGGATTATATCATAAGTTGTGATTGTCCTAGAGGTTGCAGGATAAGGCCGATTGCAAATTTTACTTTTGTAGGTGGTATGCAGTATATTGTTATACTGTTTAATGCTTCTGATTCATATGATATTGATGATTATATTGTTGAATATCTTTGGGAGTTTGGTGATGGCGAAAACCAGACAACTCAAACCCCAATAACCCAGCATACTTATAATGATATTCAAAGTTATGAAGTTAAGTTAAGTGTTATTGATGTAGATGGTTTGAAAGGCATACTTGCTGATAATATTATTGTTATACCCTATAAATTGATTGCAAATGCTGGCGGAGATAAGCCAGTTAAAGTTGGAGATGAAGTTGTATTTGATGGCTCAAATTCTATTGGAAGAAATATTACCTATCAATGGTCTTTTGGGGATATTAGAGATAAACAGGGTGAAGGAAAGGTTGTCACTTTCCGTTATGTTCAGAGTGGATCAAAGGTTGTCACTTTGAATGTCACGGATATTTTTGGGAATAGTGCTATTGATAAAATCAATGTTGAGGTAACAAAGTAATGGAGAATATTTTCTTTGATATTGGTTTGATATTCATTGTAGCTTCTATATTTTCCTATATTGCTAAATTATTGAATCAGCCTAAGATTCCTTTTTATGTCTTGGCTGGATTTGTTGTTGGTCCCCTTGGATTGGTAATGGCAGAAAAATTTGGATTAACTAGTGTTTTTTTATCCCAATTTAATGTTGATTTAAGTCAATTTTTTATCAATGATCCTGGAATCATCAAGATTTTTGGTGAGATTGGTATAGCATTCTTATTGTTTGTTGTTGGTCTTGAGTTAAACTTGGGTAAATTAAAAGATATAGGGTTGGTTGCTACAATTGGCGGCAGTCTGCAGATATTGATACTTTTTGCTGTTGGTTCAATTGCTTCACTTGCTTTAGGCTTTGTTAGGATGGAAGCAGTATATCTTGGTATTGTTTTGGCTTTAAGCAGTACGGTTGTTGTTGTTAAATTATTGTCGGATAATCATGAATTAAATACATTGCATGGAAGAATTGTTATGGGAATTTTGTTATTGCAGGATATTTTTGCAGTTATTATGTTATCTGTGCTTTCTTCTTTAAGCACATTCTCCCCTGCTTTGATCATTCTTGCATTATTTAAGGCAGCAACTATTTTGATTGTTGCTTATTTTTTAAGTAAATTCATCTTTCCTGATATCTTTGGATTTGCTGCCAAATCACCTGAAGTATTATTACTAATATCTCTTGCAGTGTTTTTCTTCTTTTCATTATTGATTACAGCAGTGGGATTCTCTATTGCAATTGGTGCATTTATTGCTGGAGTTACTCTTGGTAATCTCCCATATAATATAGGAATTGTTGGAAGAATCAGGCCACTTAGAGATTTCTTTGTTACATTATTCTTTGTTTCATTAGGAATGGAGTTCTTTTTGCAGCCAAGTTTAGCTCTTATCAAACCTCTTTTGATTTTCTTGGTTATTATTGTTTTATTTAAGCCGGTTGTTATTATGGCAATATGCAGCGTATTTGGATATAGAAGAGCTACATCTTTTATGAGTGCCATATCATTAGCGCAAATAAGCGAATTCTCTCTTATAATCTTATCACAGGGATTGATACTTGGACATGTTTCTCAAGATATATTTTCTCTTGGTGTACTTCTTGGAATTATAACAATGACTACTAGCTCTTATTTCATAAATTATGGAAGTAGAGTATATACAAAGATATCACATGTTTTGAAGATATTTGATTTTATGAGGATTAGGAAAGAACAATTAGAATATATGCCAAAAGAGAAAAAATATCATATAGTTTTAGTTGGTCTTAATCGGATTGGTTATAGTATTATTAATTCTCTTCGGAAGAGGAAAGAGAATTTATTAGTTGTAGATTATAATCCTGAAGTAATAAAAGGATTGATGAAACATAAACATCTTTGTTTATATGGGGATATTGCTGATCCTGAAACATTGGATAGGATCAATTTTAAGGAAGTTGATTTAGTTATCTCAACTGTTCCTAAACAGATATATAATTCTTTATTAATTGATTATGTCAAAGAGAAAAATCATGATGTAATTGTATTTGTTACTTCAGAGGATGTTGATGCTGCCCTTAAATTATATGATGATGGTGCTGATTATGTTATTCTACCACATTTCCTTGGAGGAGAATATACTTCTTTATTATTAGAAGATGTTGGAAAGGATATCAGCAAGCTTGTTGTAACTAAGATTCAACATATTGAAGATTTGAAAAAGAGAAAGAAAATTGGTCATGAACATCCAAAATCAATCTAAATTACGCAGTAAGGCAAGAGTTCTTAAACCAATAGTTTGGATAGGAAAAAATGGATTAAATTCAGACGTTTTTGAGGAGATTAACAGACAACTAGATAAAAAAGAGCTTATTAAGATTAAGTTAACCAAATCTTTTATTGATGAGAAAGATAAAAAGAAGATTGCAAGGGATATTGCTGTTAAAACAAAATCTGATTTAATAAGTGTTGTTGGTTTTATTATCTTGTTGTATAGACAGAAAAATATAGACAGAAAACAATAAGACTTGCGTCTTAAAGCTTTGCTCACTGAAAAAACGTTCGCAAAACAATAAGACTTGCGTCTTAAAGCTATTATTTTAAGAAATAAAATGAAAAAATAGAAAGTAATTTAAATATTCAACCTATAAAATATTAAAAAAGAGACACAATGGTAAATGTAACTGATTATTTTGATAAAGAAGAAGTTTATGAAGAAGTTGTTGGTTCTTTTATTCCAACTGGTTATCCTAATCCAGTTAGAAGATGGAAATTATTATATGAAAAATTCAACAACTCAGTTGAAGAAAGCTATTTCTGGATAATGCAGTTCTTGAAACATGGACCTGTTGCATCTTTTCCTGAGTTTATCAAAGTTATTGATTTGTTTTCAGCATCTGAACAATCTGCTTTTTTTGGATCTGCTCAGGCAAGATTGGGATTACAGCAGGATAAGGTGAGCCAGTTCATGGGAACTATAGGAAAGATGGTCAAGGAATTATTCCAATTAGTGAGGGAGCTTAGGATTATTGATGAAAGATTAGAGCTTTATAATAGCAGTCGTGAAGGGGATATTGCTTCTGAGATTGCATTAAAAGGGTATTGGATTGATCTGGTTGAAGGTGGGGCAAAGAATCCAGCTTCTGTTTACGGAATGGCTAGAGAACTTCAATTTGGGACCCTCCCAGACCTATTCTTTGGTGCAAAGATAATGAAATCAAGTGAAGTTCAGAAAGAAGTTGAGGCATTAGAATTCAATAAAAAAGTTAAAGAAGTTTTGATGAGAAAGCTTAAAACTTTCATTGTATGGAAAGAACATACATATAAGGAATTAAATAATAGAAGAAAATTTACTATTAAATATCTGAGACAGCATTGGGATGTTATTCATATGTACATGAATTGGGTAAAACCTTATCTTTTGAATATTAAAAGGATGCAGCTTAATCAAAAAGATATAGAGAAGAATGCTGATCTGGTTTCTGCTTTTGAAGGCAGCATTGTTGAGATTGAATTTTTAGCAAGAAGAAAAGTAAAACCAAGTTCTGATTATTATGCTGTTGGTTTGATTCATTTTTGGTTCAGGACAGCTCCTAAGATGGATTATCATCAACAAGAATATCAACATAAAGGGCCGATACATATAGGAAAACTGATTGTTGACTTTCGAACATATGCTTGGACTCAGCAGGATATTGATAATTATATACATATGAGGGAACAGGAAAGTTTTGATCTATTGGGAGATATAGATTCATCTGTTAAGTCAGCTATGGAATCTTTGGGAGATGAATTAAGGGATTATTTAGCAGAAGCTGGTGAAAAGAAGTTATTGCCCCCTGAAGAAGAAAAGGAAAAGAAGAAAAAAAAGAAATCAAACAGCCCTTTTGTTTTAGTGGCAGAAGGTTTTGGTGAGCTGTTTGGAAGTTTATTAAATATTCAACCAGGTAAAGGAGATAAAGAAAAGGGCGAAAAAAAGAAAAAATCTAAAAATACAAAGAGTCAATATCAATTAAGTCAAGAAATGCAGGAAGCAGGAGCAAGCGCAAGTAAATCCATATGGACAGTGTATAAGAATTTTAAGAAATCACATAAGATGACAGCTTGGTAGATATTTGGTGGCGCCAAATATTTACTTCCCCTTCATTGGTACACAAATGAGTGCGTGTCCCTCCCATTACAATGATTGGTTGGTGCAGAAACATTGACTGTTTTGTAAAATCAAGAAGACTAAAAAATTCGTCTTCATGGTTTGCTCACTAAAATACGTTCGCAAACATGGCTGAAGAAAGTTTAGAAGAAATAAAGAAGCTTTCCCCAGAGGAAAGAATAACTCGGTTAAGAGAGTTTCAGGAAAAGAGAAAAAAAGAAGCAGCAGAAGCTAAAGATATCATTGCAGATTCTGTTGCACAGATAAAACAAGAAGAGAAGATAAAAGAAGCTATCAGTGTTCCTGAATCCAAGCAAGTTGATGTTGCTGGATTGTTTAAAGCAGAAGAAGGGTTAGAAGCAACTATTGAAAAAGAAAAGATAGAACTTACAGAAGAAGAGCTTCAGGAACATAGACAATATCAAGCTCAATTGAGTCAGGAGCCAGCTGAAGAACTATATCAGCGTGTTAAAAGCATGTATCAGCAGATTAAGGAAGGAAATATTGGTTCCCCTGAAATGAATAAACTTAATGATTTAAGTTACGCATTTGATTATAAAAAAAATGATATTGCATCAGGACATTATAAAATGGCAAGTGAGGAAATAGAAGATATGATGAGTGCATCTAGGAGTTTAATCAATTATATGAGGCAGGGAAAATGATTTTTGGAGAACCATACTCTACACCAATGGATAGGGGCTATTTTGGAAGTGGAAGCACTGATAAATTGGAAACACCTGTTATTGGTGTTGGAGATATTGGTCAAAGTGTTACAGAAGGAAAACAATTTGGTACATTTAGAGATTCTGTGCAGGCAGCTATCAGGGTTGGTGTAAAGCAAGTTGAGTTGGCTACTGCGATGTTTGGGAGTGATAGAAATGTTGGTGCAGAATCATATGGTAAAGAGGCAAGAGAAGAACTGAGAGAGATGGCAAAGGCCAATGATTTTAAGGTTGTGGCTGTGCATAGTCCTCATCAGATTGGAAATATGTCTGGTTATTCTGGGCCTGAGAGGGGATTTGAAGATGAGACAAGGAAAAGAGAAGTTGATGAGATAAAAAAGGCAATACATTTTGCTGCAGACGCTGCTGATGGTGGAGCAGTTGTTGTCCATACTGGAGAATTTGCTAGGCCAATGTCAGAGCAGAAATGGGCAAAGGATGAAACTGGGAGATACTTGTTTAAAGGTTATACTGAAGAGCCAGAAAGAGCAGTTATTCCTGTTGTTGATAGTAGGACAGGAACTGTTTTGACACAGGTCAGAAAGAATCAGATTGTTTATAGGCCAGAATGGCTTAAGAATGAGAAAGAAGAGTATATGGATTATGAGGGAAATATTGTTAAGTTTGAAGATAGGGTTCCAAAATTTGATGCAGATACTGGGAGATTTAAGGTAAGAGAGATGGGGTGGGAGGATTTTGAAAAAGAAGCAGAAGAGAGAAATATGTTAAAGGAGAAACAGTTTGGAGGACCATTATCTGATGAAGAAAAAATTAGACCTGAAGAAGCCTTTTTATATGCTCAAATAGAATCACAGGCAGGCCAAGCAAGAGGTTGGGCATTATATCATACTGAGAAATTTGATAAGACGTTAAAGGGGTTGAAGAAACTTAGAGAAGTTAGAAATTTTTATGATAAATTAGACAAAAGCTTGCCAGAAGAAGAGAAATGGAAGATAATGAAGGAGGACAATAAATTGCAACAGTTAGTGAGTGTTTTTGTTCCTTTAGAACATAAAAATCCATTAGAGATTATTGATAGAGACATTAAGGAAGCAGAACAAAATCTTGAACATATTAGAGAAGCATCAGTTGGTTATGAACAGCAGGCAAGAGAATCAGAATTACTGAAGAAGTATGCTATGCCTATTGATAGATATGCTAAAGGACAAACAGGAAAATCATATGCAGAAATAGGGATATATGCGATGGATCAAAGTACTGAGAAAAAGACTGAAAGACCTGTTTTTGTTTCTCCTGAAAATATTTATCCAGAGATGGGTTATGGAAGCCATCCTGAAGAGTTGATTAGCCTTGTCCATAATGCAAGAGAAGAGATGGTAAAGTGTTTGACGCAGAAGAAAATAGAGGATCCTAGCGGAAAAGTGGATGGAGAAGGTAATCTGGTTATGGTTAACAATCCCCAATATAGGGGATGGAGTAGATCAAAGGCAGAGAAAGAAGCAAATGAGCATATAAGAGCTACATTAGATACTACTCATCTAGGTATGTGGTGGAAGTACTTTGAGCCAAATTATGGTGAGACAGAAGATCAGCGTTTGACTAGGTTTAAGGGTTGGTATATGGATCAGATCAAGAAGCTGGAGAAAGCAGATATATTGGGGCATATGCATGTTCATGATACAATGGGAAGAGAAGACTCCCATCTGCCAATCGGACAAGGAATAATGCCAGTCAAAACAGCGTTGGAGTATTTGAAGGAGAAAGGTTATAGCGGTACAATGATTTCAGAAGCTTTTGGAGAGCCAGCAAGACAGATGACAAAGACATGGGAATTTTTAGGAAGCCCAATCTATGGTGTCGGTGGACCAGTAAGACCTGGGGCCCCAGAGAGATTTTCAGATCTTCATCAAAGTTATTTTGGAAAAGACAGACCACCATATTATGTGTTTGGAAATTATGCTCCAAGCAATGACTGGACAATGTGGAGTCAAGTGCCTGTGGAATAATCATGAAAAATAAATATACATTAGATAGAAAATTTCCAGAAACATTTGATCAGATTTATTTGGCATATTTTGGATATGTAAGAAGTAGTT
>JAHWIG010000027.1 GCA_019322735.1 Candidatus Woesearchaeota archaeon
GATGCCACAAAAAGGTGATCTAGATTATGAAGAACCAGTAAGTGGTGGTTTATCTAAAGATAGGGATGCTATGGATGATTGGAACAAAGATATAGCTGAACAAGTAAAAATGATGAAAGAAAAAGATCTTGATCTTGTAAGTGCTAAAGGTGATGTTGAAAAAATGTCTTTAGTTAAAAGTAATTTTGTTAAATTTATAAAAGAAAATCCAGAAGGTTTTACTATATCTATAGATGGTAAAATTACTCCTAATAAAGGTTTTGTTGTAGCTCCAATAAAAAATACAGAGTATAGAGTAAGTGCTGATACAATAAACATGGATGATATTGATATTTTTGCACAGAATATATATGCTTTAAGACAAGCTACTGATGAAAATATTAATGTTTATGGTGGTGGATGGCTAGATGCAAAAACTAATGAATATGTGTTAGATGCAGTACACATTATTGACAATGAGGCTGATGCCCTGTATGTTGCTAAAAGTGGTAATCAAGATGCAATATTTGATTTAGGAAATTTTAATGAAATTAGAACAGACATTGGTATCAAAAAACTCAAAGAGAGTGGAGCTTACGAAAGTAACAAAGCAGATGAGTTTAGAGCAAATAAAGACAAACTTGTTGAAGGCTTTGAACAGACAGGGAGTAAAAGTAGCTCCATCACAAAAAAAGATAAAGACATAATCACTCAAGAAGATATAGATGAGTATGGTTTAGATCAAATATACTTAAACACAAAAATCACTAAATCAAAGAAAATTTCAAAAAAATTAAAAAAAGATTTTGATGAAATAATAGCTGGTACAAAATTTCATCAAGAGCTTGTAGTATTTAAACCTAATACACCAAAGAAAATTCAAGCAGAATATTATAAAATTATCGATGAGCCAGATAAACCTCAAGGTGATCTTCATGGAGAAGGTATTGAGGAAAGTGTTATTGATGAGAATATAAGAGGTAGTGAAATTTATAATAAATATGTAGATATTAATAAATCAGAAAAGAAATTAGAAAAATTTATAGTTTATGTAAAAGAAAACTATCCAGAAAAATATTTTGAAAAGATTATGAAGAGAGCTGGTATAGATGAGGATGCTTATGTTGATATAGGAGCTACATCTGATAATATAATTACAGGAAAAAATAATGGCAAAGAATGATACTATATTAAAACCTCTTAAAATTAAAAATTCAGATACAGAGTTATCTGAAAGAATTGATGGAGTAACATCTCAAATGTTTCCAGATAGTAATCTGGTTCAAAAAACAGATGTTGCAAATATTGAGGCAGAGAATGCTACAGAAACATTCAATGTTAAAGAAGAATTAAATAAAGAAGAAAATATCCAGGTAGCTGGTTTAATTAAATGGCCTAAAAAAGGTAAGCCTAAAGATGATAGCACGATCAAAGGCTTACAAGAAAAACAAGAAGATATACTTAAAACCAAAATAGATGAAAATCAATTATTTATTAAAGAGGGTAATCATATTATTTTCAGAGATCTGGATGAGGCAGAATTAAAATCATTAGATAGTTTATTTAACGATCTTGATCCATCCGGCAAGATGGTGAAATCATTTGATATTAATAAAATATCTACCAACAAAGCATTTAATCTTACTGAATGGAGTAACAATGTTTATAAAGTATTTAAAAACGAAATAGATAATTTTAAGAATGGGCCAACAACTGTTGAAGATATTTTAAAGATTGTATCTAAATATGGAATGAATGAGGTTTATGTTAAAATCTTAACTACCCATAAAGGAAAAATTATTCCAAAAGAATTATTAGCAGCCGGTTTAATTCAAACAAAAGTATTAGGATTACATTTAGATGGTTTGGTTGCGAAAGCTGCTAAAGGTTCTGCAACAGAGGGAGATCTAATTAATTTAAGAAAAGTCTTTACCTTATATGGTGCGATGATGGGTAAGATTAATGGAGCAATGTCCGAGTGGGGAACAACAGGAGCTATCTTCAGACACATTGATTTACAAAAAGTTAATATGGGAGATCTTGAAACTCTCTGGAAAAAACTTGGTAATGATATGTCGCCAGAAGATTGGAAATATTTTGCTACTCATTTCCAACAATTAGACATCCATCAAAAAGCACATTTCATTACTCAAACTTGGACAAGGAAATTAGGAGATGTCTGGGCTGAAGTCTGGGTTAATACAAGATTGATGAGCCCAATTACACACGCAGTTAATATTGTAGGTAATGTTAGTTTTAATGCTTTAAGAATTTTCGAGTATGGAATTGCTGCCGGAATTAATAAGGTTCCAGGCTGGAGTTCTAAAGATGGAGTAATGTTTAGTGAGGTTTGGGCTATGCTTACTTCTATGAATAAAGGAACAAAACTTGCCCTAGGTAATGGATGGAAGGTTATGAAAACAGGAAATCCTATTACTTCTAAAACTACTAAAATGGATTTAAGAAAAAACAAAGCCTTATCTGGCGATAATCTTTTACCAGAAAAATGGATGAATAGTTGGCTGGGTATAGGTTTAGATGGAATAGGTACTATGTTTAGATTACCTGGAAGATTTCTTTTAGCAGAAGATGAGGCGATGAAGGGAATTATCTTTCACATGGAATTAGGTAGATTAGCAACTAAAAGATACAACATTGCTATAGCCGATGGAGTTCTAAAAGAGGATGCAATTAAATTATATAAAGCAACTCTTGCTAATCCAGATCAAGCTGTAGTTAAAGAAATTAAAGAACAAATGTTGGAAGGAACATTCCAAAAGAAACTTCCTCCTGGAGTTTTTTCTGATCTTCAAAGATATTTGAATGTTCCGGTAATGAAATTATTTGTGCCATTCTATAAAACAATAATGAATATCTTTTTTGAAAGTTCAAAAAGAAATCCGGTTTTAGCTTTCTTCATGCCTTCTGTTAGAAGAGCTATATCTGGAGCCGATGGCCCAGCAGCTAAACAATTAGCTTTTGCTAAACTTGCATCTGGTACAGCATTACTAACTACTTTTGGATCAATGGCTTATGGAGCTGCACCAGGACAAAAGATTATGATTACAGGAATGGCTCCTTTAAATAAAGCTGAACGAGAGGCTTTTTATAGACAAGGATTTTTACCTTATTCCATTGCAATATTAAATGAAACAACAGGAAAATATACAAGTACATCTTATGCAAGATTTGATCCGGTATCTTCTTTATTAGCAATCGCTGCTGATACAATGTATTTTCTGTCAAGACCAGATCAATTTGCAGATAATACTTGGGATGAAACTGCTGGTAATGTTGCTGGTGCTGCCATAGCTGCAATCTTGCCTTATATTAGTTCTCAACCTTTTGCGACAGGATTATCGGAGTTAGGAGTAATCTTTCAACCTGGTTATGGCAATGCTGATGGAATGAACCACCGAGCTGTTAATATGTTAATCAGTAAAATAACAGAGGCTACAATTGGTATTGGAATTAATCCTACAGGAACTTTTGGTGCATACTTACAAAGAGCCTCGGATACAACATTATTTGAAACAATGATTAATACAGCACAAGCTGAAGATGGAATATGGTTTGGATGGGGATCAAGAGAAAATAATGATGGAGATATTCCTGGATGGATTAAGGCTTACTATAGAGAAATAAATAAAGCAAGATTAAATAGTCCTTGGTTTAATCCCAACCTTCCAAAAAGAAAAAATTTATGGAACGAAGTAATACAAGGGCCAGAACAAAATTACTTTTCTCCAATCAGAGTAATGGATCAAAGATATAATATAGTTGATGAATGGCTAGTTAATAATGGTTTAGGATTATCAATGCCTAAAGCTGTGATTGGTTCGTTTGATTTAACTGCTGAAGAATATGGCCAATTTCTTACATATATTAATATGAGAGATCCAGACACAGGCTGGAATATGTTGGATGATATGAAGAATTTAATAAGAGATCCAGAATTTAAAGCAATGAAAAGATTTAAAGGTGAACAGCTTGAGGCAATAAAAAGAATATTATCAATAAGAACATCAAATGCAAGAAAGATGATGTTGGCAAAATACCCATACATTCAAACAGCTATTGATAATCTTGAAAAGAAGATTAAACAAACAGGAAAGAGATAATGGTTTATTTTTGTTCTAGATCAGACAGGTAAATATCTAATATGGCAAGTTTTGATATAAATGCAGTAGCAAGAAGAGCACAATATACTTCTACAGGACAATCTGCTTTTAATTTTAATTTTCAAGTTAATGCAACATCTGAATTAAAAGTATATGTAGATGATGTTGTGAAGGCAGAAAGCACACACTATTCTGCTAGTTTAAATTCAGATGGTACAGGAACAGTTACATTTAATTCTTCTACTACTGCTGATGAAATTATTACTATTATTGGTGATCAACCACTATCAAGAACAACTGTATTTCAAGTGGGCTTGGCTAACAATCCAACAACTTTAGAAACAGAATTTGATAATCTCTTAATTAGACAACAACAATTAAAAGAGATATTGGATAGATCCATCCAATTAAAACCGACTACCGGTAGAACAGTAACCGGAGCAGAATTTTCAACAACAGGCCCATTATATTTTCCAGAATTAAGTGC
>JAHWIG010000016.1 GCA_019322735.1 Candidatus Woesearchaeota archaeon
CCTTCTGGTTCTTCTCTTGATGGGCTTCTTCTTAATTCACAGCTATAGGTAGTTACTTCTATTTCATCATCTTTACAGCTTATTCTACATCTACCCTCATTCTTTTCACATTCTGTTTTTCTTCTTTTTTGTGATGGTTTATCTGCTGTTACTTGTGTTTCTTCTTCTCCTTCTATTGTAGGTTCTGGTTTTTCTCCTTCACCCTCTGATGGTTTATCTGGTTCATCTGGTGTAGGTTTATTTGGTTCAACCAGTTCAAATTGTTCATCTGTATCTCTTTGTTTTATTTTTTCTGTGTTGTCTACAAATATGTTTACATCGTGCATAACCATACCAGTAATTAGTTTAAATCCATTCAATGCGTTTTCAAAGAAACCAGAAACACCTTCTTGATCTTCAGAATTAGCAGTGGATTCTGCTGTAACTGAGCTAAGTAGAAGAAGAGATAAGAATATAGCTATGACTATCTTAATTCCTGCATTTTCTATATACTGCTGTCTAGTCATTTTTATTTTTGGGAGTCTTCTTCCTCTTTTTTTTAGCTCTGTTATAGACAGTCCAGATGTTCCTCTCATCTCTGTTAATCAGCTCGCCAATTTGGTGATAAGTTAAGCCTTTTTTTTCTTTTAAAAACTCAACAATGGCTTCTAGAACGCTTATAGAGCTATCTCTAAGAACATTGGACGGAATCCATATATTAGAAGGTGTTTTAGGCCTCTTTTTTGTCACTTTTTACACACACTGTATGTATTTTTATTTAGTTAGCTAAACTATTTACATACACTGTATGTAGTTATTAATAAAGTTTTCTATTTAGTACATACAATGTATGTATAGAAGTAGTACCTTGCCTTATTAATACATACATTGTATGTATTACTTAATAAATATTTTGATTTATCTGCTATTTATACAAGATTAGTTTAATACATACAATGTATGTATTGGTTAATAAATGTTTTGATTTATCTGCCATTTATACAAGATTAGTTTAATACATACAATGTATGTATTGGTTAATAAATGTTTTGATTTAGAACTATTTCTTCTTAACAACAAAAAAGGCATGATCTTTTTCATATGGGTCTAGAATTCTATAATCTACCACTGTTGTTTTCTCATCTAGCTCCTTCATTACATGTTTAAAGATTTGTTTTGGATCTTTTGTAACATCAATACTTCTTGCTTTAATGCAGAGTAACCCAAAACCATCTTTTTTTAGGAATTTATCATAGTTTTTTAAGAATATGCCCACTTGATCTCTCTGAGCAATATCTTGATATACCACATCTACTTTAGGTATTTCATCATATTTTTCTGGATGGTTTGCACTTTCTAAAAATGGTGCAATGTTCTTGCGTTTCTCACACATAAAAATAAAATCCCTCATGACTCTTGGAGAAAACTCTACGGCAAAGATGAAACCTTTATTGCATATATCTGATATGTGGCTTACTGTTGTTCCTGATGCAGAACCAAGATATAACACTAAACTTTTTTCATCCATTCCAATCTGGGATATACCTTTTAATAATGCGGCAGATAATTTGCTTCTCTTTGGATCCCACTGCCTGTACTCTGTTTTTCCATCTTTGTATAACCTTTCATCATAAACTCTTTTACCTGGAACAGAATTTATTGTATATAATTCTTTTCTTCTTCCTCTTTCTTTTACAAAGATTCCAGGAAATTTATAATTGAATAGTTTCATTTGAATTTATCTTCTAGTTCTATACTTTTTTTTGTGAATGGGGTTTAAAGGTGAATTTTTTTGAGAAAATTTATCTTCTATTTCTTTCTTGAGTTTGTTACCAATGAAGTCTCCTTTAAAGTAATCCACTTTTACTGCAATACTTATCTTGTCAGCTAAAGTTCTTGCCCTTTTTCCGTGTTCTTTTTGTTTTGCAGAACTTATCAATGGGTGATGTACAATTATCCCATGCCTTGGTGGTTTTGCACCTGTTTTCATATGTCTGAAAAGAGCTTTTTCTGCACCCAAAACCTGGATTGTGGATGCTGGCATCAACACTAATCTTTTTAGGCTTCCTGCTTTTGACATTAATTTAGCACCCAATAATGCTCCTGTGATAGTTAATAAATTTGGACAATGTTGTTTCATTAGGGATTCAAGATATTTTTGAAGGTCTTTTTTTGATTTATAGAGTGAGTTTATCTGTTTTGCAAAAAAGATAATAGCATCTAGATCTTTTTTCTTTAAATCAGCACCCATACTTTGACTTATTCTTATTTCTTTTAGTAGTGTCTTTTTGTCTTTTATTATTATTAATTCAGTAAATTTTTCTTGATTAAATGTAACTTCTGAGAATTCTGGATTGTAAAGAGAATACCATTCCCTTAATCTTGTTACTAAAGAATTAGAAACCTTATCAATATCTTCTATTGCATTTATTGTTTGGACTATCAGATTATCATCTGATATTGATTCTTTTAATTTTCTCCTTACAGTGGCAATGCTTTTATTCCTTAATTTCTCAAACATGATATAATTAATTATCTTTATTGTCTTTTAAACGTTTTGATTTTTAAGAAAGATTAATAAAGAATATGACCTCTTTTGTTAAAATGATTTTGGTTTATGTTGTTTGTAATGACAAAAGGGAGGCAGATAAGATAGCAAAGTCAATTGTTGAAAAAAAACTTGCAGCATGCGCAAATATATTTCCAATAAGTTCTTTTTATTATTGGGAGAATAATTTAAAGGAGGATAATGAGGTTGTTTTACTTCTTAAGACTATTTCAGATAATTATGAAGCATTGGAAGAAGAAATAAAAAAACTTCATAGTTATGATATCCCAGCGATAATCAAGATTAATGCCCAAGCTAATAGTGAATTTGAAAATTGGGTAAAAGAAAATACAGCGAGATGATTATGATGAGACACCATTTACTTGATGATAGTTTTACTCTGGTTGCCTGCTCGTACTGTTTGGAAACTTCAGAGAATAAAGAATGGAGATCTGAGTTTGAGGGGGAGATTCATTATAAAACAGCCCTTTGCGATTGCGGAAAAGAATTAAAGTTTAAAGTACATTTTAATGGTTCTGGTCATGATAGTTTCAATGAATCAGAAAAAAAGAAGAGTATAGAAGATAAGATATAATTATTCTATAATTGTGCCAATAAACTTTTTATTGTTAAGATAATTATCCAGATTTTTTAGATTAGTTCCTTTCATTATGGCTACCTTTAATTTCAGTTTTTCTGCAAGTTTGCTTGCAACTGGATCAAATGGAAAATTGGCTCCAGGAACCCATTTATCTCCCACTATGGCTCTAAATTTTTTCCAGTTTACTTTATCCAAAGGTTTTGCATCTTTGTATTTTTTTGGATCTTTTGTGTATGCTTTTCTTATATTTGATAGATTGATTACAGAATGTGATTTGAAATTTCTTGCCAATAGAACGGCGTCATAATCTGTTGAACAGCCAGGTTTCCATCCAGCAGCAATCAATACCTTTTCCTTGAAGTTTATTTTCTCTGTTGGGTTTCTTATTATTCTCTTATGTGCAATATCTTCAAAAATAGTTCTCATTAGGTGTGCATTTAGCCTTGTAGAATGTATACCTATCCAATCTAAGTCTTCTGCACTTAGTTTAAATACTTTTGAAGCTGCTTGTTGGTATAAACGAGCAGTATGACCCCCACCACAGATCAAGATAAATTGTTTTCCTTTTTTTACATGCTTTAAGATTAATGCCCTGAATTTTTTAAGAAAATTATAATCTATGTTATCAGGAACAACTATTGATCCCCCTAGGGAAATTATAATCGGTTTCATTGAAGTAAAATTTCAATTGTTGAAGCATATGCTGGTCTTGTGATGAATACACCCATGGAAGTGCCGATGATTGTTGTTAAAGCAAATCCTTTTAACAATCCAGCACCTGCGAATAATAATGGGAGCATAGCCACAACTGTTGTTATGTATGCAACTATTATTATAAAAAATGCTCGTTTTATCTTTGTCTTCCAGTCATAAATTGTAGATGCTCTTCCTTTTAGACTTTCATCTGCTATGATTATCTGGTGATCAATTCCAGTACCTACTGCTATAATGATTCCTGCAATTGCTGCTAAATCAAGATCCCAACCAATTAATGCTGATACACCCAAGATTAAGATAACTTCCATAATTATTGTAATGGCCATTGGAATGACAACTTTTAAGGTCCTATATCTTATAAAAATAATAACAACTATTGCAAGTATAGCAAGCAATCCTATGAAGATTGCTTCTTTAGCAAATTCTGTTCCTAATGTTGGGGAGATAACATCTGTTTTTACAACATTTAATTTTACTGGCAATGATCCTGTAATCATTATTGTTTGTAATCTTTTCATATCTTCTAATGCATTAAATGTTGCTTCTTGTTGAGTTGTTCCGACCCCTGATCCAGATATTTGGATATCTATTACTGGTCTGCCTTTCAAATCTGCACCTATCTTTAATACATCAACATTAGCATCGTCTAAAAATAATTCTAGATCCTGGCTTAGGTATTCATTTCCTGATCCATCAAGAACAATTTCAAGATCGGCTGTTAAATCGGCTTGTCTTTGTGCAGCTTCTGGTTTTAGGGCTATGCTGAATGCAAAATAACATGCCCAGCCACTCTGAAATTGACTGCATGGTCTTGTTGGATCTATTCCAGAACAGTCTGCTGATCTGCAGACATATGTTATATCTTTTTCTCCACCACTGAAGACTGTTTCATTGTTAATCTTAGCCTCAAATTTTCCCTGTTTTGCTAATAGTTCTCTTACATCATCTTCTCCAAGGCCAGCTATTTCTGTGACAATGTATTGATTTCCTGAAAGATCATGGGATTCTCTTATCACAACATCTGCAATACCATAGACATTAAGTCGTTCTTTCATATTTTCAAGAATAATGTCCATAGTCTCTGCGTCAATCTGTTTTTCTGGTTGAAGTAGAACTCTTGTACCCCCTTGTAGATCAAGACCTTTTCTTATATTTGTCTTTGGAGCATTATATATTTTAATACCAATATCTTTCATACCAATTATTTCTTTTAACTCTTTGTTTACTGTTATTGTTTTATTTACAGTCTTATTAACTAAAGAAGTTGTGCCATTGATTGTCTCATTTATTTGAATAATTTCTTCAACTATCTTTTCTTCAGTTTCATCAAGAATTGTTATATTATATTCTGGCAGAGTTTTTAACAGATAGGTATTTTTATTTGTCTTGATAGTTATTGATCTATTTGGTGTTAATGAATTAATAAAATCATTGAAGCCTGCAATATCTTTTATTGGAATATTATTCATAGAAATGATACGTTCTTTGCTCATCGGAGGGGCAGTAGGTTTTGGGCTTTCTATTCCTGCAAGACTTGCAGAACTATTTAATTCAATACTTCTGATAGTAACACCTTCCACCCATGGATTAGGATAGATAGCTACAACTGCCAAGATGACTGCTACAAGGGCTACGATAACCCTTAGTCTAGTAAATATTTTCTTGAGTTTTTCCATGTTTCTCTAAATACCATCTTAATATTCCGACATTCTGTATCCATGTATTTATTATGTCAACTAATAAACCAATTAATAGTATCAACATAATCTGTTGGATTGTGCTGGATTGTGAAAATATCAGGGCTAATGTTACTACTGTTAATGTTGTTATGGTCATTGTCATACCAGTTTTCATTGCCTGCATGATTCTTTCATTGAGTGAGCCTTCTTTTCTCTTTAACATCCTTGTTGTAAGTAGAATATCTGTATCTACTGAGTAACCAATGATCATAAGGAATGCAGCAATACCTGCTGTTGATAGTTTTATTCCAAGTAGATTTATAATAGCTAATGTTACAATTATATCTGAAAATGCCGCCAATATTACAGCAAGAGAAGGAACTATTGTTCTGAAATAAAGAAATACAACAAACCCCATAAATAAAAATGATAATATCAATGCAATTATTGTCTCTTTAAAGAAACTTGCACCCAAAGATGAGCCCATGATTTCTGTGCTGTAGTCTCCAAGATCCCCAATATTGGATTGCAATGAAGATAAGAAATTTTTCAGCTCTTCTGTTGTCTTTATGTCTGTATCAATAATGATTCCCGTCTGTTTTCCTGCTCTTGCGAGTTTCCTTATAGATATCTCTAAACTGGGTAATTCTTTTGAAAGAGTCTGTTCTAATTGTTTTATCTCAATTAATTGTTCTGTTGGGATTGTTATTGTTGTCCCCCCTTTTAGTGATACTGCTTTGTTTATGAACTCCCCTGTTACTGCAAATTGAACACCAATAATTATCATGGCTAGAATTAACATTATTAAAGGAATTAGGAGGAGTTTTTTGTACTGTTTATGATAAAAATTTAAGAAAGGATTCTTTATATCTTCTAATTCTTGTCTATCTACAGGAGTTTTTTTTTCAATCACTTCAGTGGATTTTTCCCTTCTCTCCTTTAGGCGTTTTAATATCTTAGCTCTCCTCGACATAATCTTGAAAAATGAGTCATCTATTAATAAATGTTGCGAAATTTAAGAAGTTAAAGCTTGTATTATGCTCATAAAGAAATGCCCCCCATCAAATGGCCGTATTGGTAGCATATTGAATATAAATAAGAACATATTTATCTTTTTTGTTAAGAATAACAATGGAATATACTTCTTTTTAACATTCTTTTGTTTTAAGATAAATGCAGAGCCGAGCCATAACACCAGATTAACTAATGGACCTGCAACTGCAATTGCTGCTGTCTGGAAATGTGTTGCTAGACCAGAATGGATAACATATCCAGGGACAAAGAAAATAAATCCAAAATTCAATAATTTCATCAATATTCCTATGCCAAGGAAGAAGTAATGTGCGTGGAATGTTGCTTCTAATCCATAAGCTATTGCTACAAATTTATGTGCCAATTCATGTAAGATTACTGCTGGAGCTGTTGCTATTATGGCAAATTTGAAATTTTCAAGATTTATCTTTTTTTTGTAGTATGTTAAAGGATCATATGGGCTACTAGGTCTTACAAATATATCTTTAAATATAAATCCAAGAGCTAATGTCATGATGATTACATCAATTAATTCTTGTAAACTGAACATATTTCGGAATTAGGGTGCAAATATTTAAATAATTATGCCTATTCTTTAGTTTTATGGTTGATTTAGTGGTATGTTTATCTAATGAAAGAAAGATGTGGAATTATGTTGTTAAACTAATTAATGAACATAATTGGGATAATATTATGGTTGTAACAGATACTTCTGGAGAAAAGAACTTCAAATCAAATAAAAAAATGAATTTTATAATAATTGATACTAATCAACCATTGGTAATTTTAGCTAAGAATATAAAAGAAAAATTAACTGGAAAAATAAAAGGAATAGAGGTTGCTGTTAATTTTGTTTCTGGAGAAGGAAAAGAGCATATGGCTTTGATGAGTGCCATATTAAAGTTAGGAATAGGTGTTAGATTTATTGCCTTGAAACCTGAAGGAATAGAAGAGATTTAATCCATTATCCCATAAAGATAAAGAAGAAGTCTGTCTGCTGCTTTTACTAATTCAAAATCATTTCCCTGGACAATTAAACAGTTACCTTTTTGTTCAACAAAGGCAACAGGATCCTGTTGTACTAATATTACTGGTGCTTTTGTGTTTTCGCAGTTCTTTATTGGTCTGTCTGAGCAGGCAGAATGATTTTTAGTGCAGGCAGCTACTAGTTCTATTCCTAATACTTTTATTAAATTTAAGTCAATATCACCTATTGCAAGACCAATATATTTCAGATTATTATCTTCTGGATTAAAAGTAATATAGGTCTTATTTATTGTCAAGAAAATTTCAGGATTTCCAATAATAGGTATCTCTTCAAGATCTCGAGGACCATATCTCAATTCAATTGTATATAGTTTATTTTCTCCTGGTGGCTGGATTTGTGTAAACCACATATCTTTTCCTTTTACGAAAGAAAATCCATTATAATAATATCCTCCATCTTTTTGTGGCAGAATTTTACCCATTATAAATAAAATTAAGAAGATGGCTATTATGATTGTTACCCCATAAATCAAGTATTTCAATGATTTATCTTTCTTTTTCTTTCCTGGCATTTTAGATTATATCAAAGACTGTATAGATTATTATGTCTTTTAATGCTATAAATCCTTCCCTTGAACTACTCTCTGCTATGATGCAGTTATCCTGTAATGAGAATTTGGTAGTATTGCCCTCTTTTAGATAGATTACTGGGACATGTGCTGTTGCGTTTTCGCAGGTTATTATTGGAAGATTGTATAAAGTTGAATTTGTGGTTTTTCCGCTGATTGCATATTTATTTGTTTTTTGAATCTCATTTGTTAAGTCAAACCTTGCCAGGTCAATATACTCTATCTTCTCACTATCTGGATTAAATGAGATATAAAACATTGGACTGCTCTTCATTCTTGATTTTACTTCTTGGTCTATCTCTATATGTTCAATATCACTTGGAAGGTAATAAACATTTATGTTTTGATCGTTTATAGTTACAGTAAAATGATCTCCCTGCCTTTTGAATTTATAATCTTTATAGGTAAGGTCATCTGTAGCTATGTTTGTCCATACAAAACCCAAAATGCTGCTTGTCATTATAACTGCAATAAATACTGCCATTACAGCGTTTTTGTTTATCCTTTTCTTTCTATGAGGTCTCATGTTTTATCTGTAGAAAGAAAGGTTTATATAAATATTTACTTTTTTGATACATAAAAAAATGAAAAAAAAGAATGTAGTAATCAAATTAAAGAATGTATGGAAGATATATGAGATGGGGGCAGTTAAGGTTTATGCCTTAAGGGGTATAAACTTAGAAGTTGAGAAAGGACAATTCATTGCTGTTCAAGGTCCTAGTGGATCTGGAAAATCAACAGCAATGAATATGATTGGTTGTTTGGATGTCCCTACAAAAGGAAGCATATTTCTTGATGGAAAAAATATTGCGCATTTATCTGAATCTAAACTTGCTCAGTTAAGGGGGAGAAAAATTGGATTTGTGTTTCAACAATTTAATTTAATAAATACACTTACAGCATTGGAAAATGTTATGTTACCAATGACATTTCAAGGAGTAGAGTTAGATGAAAGGAAAAAAACAGCAAAAAGGTTGTTAGAATTTCTTGAATTGGGTGACAGAATAAACCATAAACCAAATGAGCTTAGTGGTGGGGAGCAGCAAAGAGTTGCGATTGCAAGGGCGTTAGCTAATGATCCAGAAATAATATTAGCTGATGAACCTACTGGAAATCTTGATAGTAAAACTGGAAAATATATCATGGATTTATTGGGAAAACTTAATAGGGAAAAAAAGAAAACAATTGTTATGGTAACTCATGATATTGAACTTGTAGATTATGCAGATAAGGCGTTTCATCTAAAAGATGGAATGGTGGTAAATAGATAGTTTTTTATATTTGTAGGAGAATTATTTATACAAAAAAGGTGAATTCAAGAAGATTAAGATCTTCATGGTTTTACACCTAAAGGTATAAAACATGAAAAAAATAATTACTGCATTGTTTGTTTTTGTTCTTCTTTCTAGTTTTGTTTATTCTGAGATTGATCGGCCAGATAATGCTGCGATTAAGATTGATTCACTTAAGTATGAGCCATATCCTGTTGAAGCTGGAAGTTATTTTAAGTTGTGGATAAAAGTTGAGAATTTTGGGAACGAACAAACAGATGATGCTAGTTTTATTTTAGAACCAAGTTTTCCTTTTTCATTAGATTCAAATGAGGCAGCAGAAAGAAATCTTGGGCAGCTTGATGTTGCTGAAGAAGTTGTTTTAGAATATTTAGTTAGAGTAGATCACAATGCAATACAAGGCGATAATGAATTAGAATTTAAATTTACAGCAAATGGGATGGCATGGATCACTCATACATTTAATATTTATATAAGAACTCATGATACTATGTTGAATGTTGAAGATGTAAGTGTGAATCCTCAAGAGGTAGGTCCTGGTGAAGTATTTACTTTAGATATTAAATTGAGGAATATGGCTGATTCTGTAATCAAAGACTTAAGGGCAGAACTTGAATTGACAAGGAGAGATGTGTTAAGTGCAAGTGTTGAATATAGCGAATTACCTTTTACGCCAATTGGCTCAACTAATTTGTTGATGGCTAAGAGGATTAACCCTTTAGAACAAAAGATATTCAGTTTTGAATTAAGGGTGGACCCAGATGCAGAACCAAAAGTTTATAGAATTCCGCTTACATTGAGTTACTCTGATGATTTGGGTAATGAGACAATCGAAGAAAGTACTGTTGCAGTAGTTGTTTCAATGGAACCTAATGTTATGGTTAATTTAGATGATAAATCAGTTTATCAATCAAATTCAAAAGGAGATGTTTCTATTGGGGTGTACAATACAGGAGTCAGTAGTGTTAAATTTGCAAGTCTGGAATTAAAAGAAACTCAAGATTATGAGATATTATCAAATCCAATTATTTATTTAGGAAATATTGATAGTGATGATTATGAAACTGCAGATTTTAATATATATACAAATAAAGAAGATCCTGGTTTATTATTTGAATTAAGGTATAAGGATGAATTCAATAAGGAATATATAAAATCTGGAGAATTATCTCTTAATACATATTCATCTGAAGAAGCAAAGAGGTATGGGTTTGTTCAGGGAAAGAATAATTCTTGGGTTTTCTTGGTTATTTTGGTATTGGCTATTGGCGGCTGGTTTTGGTTCAAGAAATATAAAAAGAAGAAACATCATTAATTATAATGCTGCCTGATTATTTCAATATTGCCTTTAATGGCATTAAACAACGTAAAATTAGATCTTGGTTGACTATGTTTGGAATCTTTATAGGCATAGCTGCAGTTATTTCTTTGATTGGTCTTGGAGAGGGATTAAGGATTGCTATCACTTCTCAATTCGGTTTTTTAGGAACAGATGTATTGAGTGTGAGGGCTTCTGGAATAAATTTTGCTGGACCCCCTGGTCAGGGTGTTGTTGAGCCATTAAATGGAGACCTTTCTGAAAAGATATCTAGAATTAGTAATGTTGAGGCAGCATTTAATAGATATATAGATTCAGGAACTATGAGATTTAATAACCATCAAGAGATAGGACTTTTTGCATCTGTACCACATGGAAAAGATAGAAAAATTTTCAATAAAATTATTAATTTTAAAGTACAACAAGGAAGGGCATTAAAAGATACGGATAATAATAAAGTTGTTTTAGGAAATCATTATTTTGAAGATGACCACTTTGGTAGGAAGATGAGTGTAGGTGATATCATTTTTATAAATGATAAGAAAGTTGAAATAATCGGTTTTTTGGAGAAGAAGGGGAGTTTTATTTTTGATAATATGGTGTTTATTAATGAGGAATATATGATTGATTATTTAGGTGTTGATAAGGATGAGGCAGATGTTATTGCTGTAAAGGTTAAGGATGAAGGAAGAATTGGTAGAACAAAAGAGAATATTGAAAAATTGTTGAGAAAAGAAAGGGATGTAAAAAAAGGAGAGGAAAATTTTGAGGTGAACTCCCCACAAAATACAATAGCAGCATTAAATTCTACTTTATTTGCAGTTCAATTATTTGTATATATAATCGCAGCAATATCTTTGCTTGTTGGTGGAATTGGGATAATGAATACAATGTATACTTCAGTACTTGAAAGAACAAAGGAAATTGGAATAATGAAATCGATAGGTGCTAAGAACTCTTCAATTTTTACTATATTTTTTATTGAGTCCGGTTTTTTAGGGGTTGTTGGTGGGGTGATTGGAATTATTATTGGTTTGATATTTGCATATGGTATGGCTTTTATCGGAAGATTCTTTTTAGGAAGCGAATTGATACAGGCACATGTCAGTTTAACTTTGATTGTAAGTACTTTGTTATTTTCATTTATTTTGGGAACTTTGTTTGGAACTTTACCTGCATTACAAGCATCTAAATTAGTCCCTGTAGAATCATTGAGGAGTATTAAATGATAGAAGAATTAAAATATACTTTGAAAAATATTGCAAATAGAAAATTGAGGAGTTTTCTTACTGTTCTGTCTATATTAATAGGTATAACGTCAATTTTTGCATTAGTTAGTTTTGGTTTAGGCCTTGATGATTATATTGATACTGTTGCTGGAGAGGCGGGAGCAGATAAATTATATATTATGGCTAAAGGGACTGGGGCTCCTGGTTTAGATTCTAATTTTTTTATAACTCAGAAAGAAATTGATTTTGTTGATAAGATTAAAGGGGTGAAATATATATCTGGAATGTATTTTAGGGCAGGAGAAATATA
Organism: Candidatus Woesearchaeota archaeon; assembly: GCA_019322735.1. Classification (GTDB taxonomy): domain Archaea; phylum Nanobdellota; class Nanobdellia; order Woesearchaeales; family BS150m-G63; genus BS150m-G63. The sequence continues at coordinate 12,322 of JAHWIG010000016.1, forward strand.
TTTTAAGAATCAAAAAAAGTATAATTTTGTTATTGGGATAGATGCTAAAGCAAATAGGGATTTTATTGAAGAAACATTTACTGTTGGAATTGGAAAAGGAAGAAATCTTAAAAAAGGAGAACTTTCCAAAGTAACTCTTGGTCATAATTATCAGTTGGATGAAGTTATTTTTAAGAAGGGACTCAAATTAGGGGATAAAATTAAAATCAATGATAAATATTTTGATGTTGTTGGTTTTTGGGAAGAAGTCGGTAATCCTCAAGATGATGCTAATATTTATATTACTAATGGGGCGATGGAGGTGTTATATCCAGATGTTAGGGATAAATTTGGGTATGTAATACTTCAGGCAGATAAAGGGGTTAATCCAAGTGAGCTTGGTGATAAAATAGAAGAGAAATTAAGGAAGTATAATAATCAGAAAAAAGGGGAAGAGAATTTTTATGTACAAACATATGAAGATGCATTGGCAACTTTTGGAGCCATACTTGATGTTTTAAATGGTATATTAATATTAATTGCATTGATATCATTAATTGTTGCTGCCGTCAATATCATAAATACAATGTATACTACAGTTTTAGAAAGAACAAAAGAGATTGGGATTATGAAATCAATTGGGGCACAGAATCATAAAATTTTATCTATCTTTGTATTTGAAGCTGGATTTCTTGGATTAATTGGTGGAGTATTTGGAATTTTCTTTGGGTATGTTATTGCAAAGATTGGTGGAAATATTGCTATAGCAAATAATTATTCTTTCCTTCAGCCAATATTTCCAATGTATTTAATAGTTGGATGTTTGTTGTTCTCTTTTTTTATTGGAATAGTTTCTGGGTTATGGCCAGCAAGAAAAGCTTCAAGATTAAAACCTGTTGATGCTTTGAGATATGAGTAATTAATTTTCTGCTAGAATTGAAATGTTTTTATCTATGTAGGATTTTTTTATTTTGAAATTATATTTTTTTAATAAGTTTTTGAATTCAAAGATATTAAATAAATAATAATATCTCTGATAAGTCTTATCTTTAACCTTCCAGGGAATTATTTGTTCTTTACTTTTGAATATAAATCTTGGCTGCCATTTATTCCAGACGGCAATGAAGAGTTTTCCATTTGGTTTTAGGACTCTTTTCATCTCTTTTAATGATGTAGATTGTTCTTTTTTGTTTAGATGATGGAAAGACGCTAAACATATTATATAATCAAAATAATTATCTTTGAAAGGGATTTTTGTTAATTCTCCTTGTTTGAATTTTGCTTTTTAATTTGTTTTCTTTGAATGATTTCTTTGCATTTTTTATCATGTTTTTGCTGAAATCAATACCATAGCAATCAAATATTTTTTTTGCAAAAGGAATTAGATTCCTCCCATTTCC
>JAHWIG010000003.1 GCA_019322735.1 Candidatus Woesearchaeota archaeon
AAATGGAGAAGATTGTGGAGATATATGTGGGAATGTGACTAATGTTTATGATACTTATTATTTCAATGTAAGCCAGTTTACTAATTATAGTGTTGGAGATATAGTTGATTGCGGAGATACAATAACTTCTTCAACAACCCTGATCAGAAATATGACTTGTTCAGGGACTGGAATTATTATTAGAAATAGTTCCATTGTCAGAAATAGTCTCATAGACAATACCATGTTTATTGTTCCAAATACTACCTCCTTCAACAAGATTACAATTTTTAACTGTTACATTATTGTAAGTATTACTTACACCATAACCCATTTCACTAGTAGAATAATTAATAGTATATCCATCACAATCTAAAACAACATCATCTGCCCCAATAACAATTCCAGTCCCTGAACAAGTCATATTTCTGATCAGGGTTGTTGAAGAAGTTATTGTATCTCCGCAATCAACTATATCTCCAACACTATAATTAGTAAACTGACTTACATCAAAATAATAAGTATCAGAAACATTAGTCACATCCCCACATACATCCCCACAATCTTCTCCATTTCTAAAAGCAGTTGCAAACCCAGTTATTGAAACACCAAAGAAAGTTAGATTTGCAGATTTATTCAATCCAGTCTTAGAAGAATTTACATAAATGGAATTATTACCGATTTTAATATCTGCACTTAAATTATCTCCACTACCATTTATTGCTTCTAAAAATCTTATTTCCCCTTCTCCTGTATCCTTAATGTAAAAAGTCCCACCAGTATCAGTGATTTTATATTTTCCAATTGGTTGATCTATAAAATAAGTGCCATTAATTTCCTTTCCAGAGTAACCAAGAGGGTAACCATACAAATGAAAATCCACCTGCAAAATATTGCTTAATGTATTATTTACAAAAACATTATCATGTGGTAAGAGAACTGTAGTAAACCCATCCCAAGCTATTTTTATTGCAGTACTTCCTTGTGTAATGTTATTACCTTCAAAGCGATTATTACTGGAAGCCCCCTGCAGCAGAATAACAGACCTAGCAGATAATATACCATTATCAAGTGTATTATTTGTAAAATTGTTGTATCTGCCTCGCGCAACCCAAAATCCCCTTCCACCTACACTGAGATTATTATTTGATATAATATTCCACTTGTTCTGAAAACCAGCCTCACTGAGGGTGATACCCTGCGCACTTGGGTGGAGTAGATCAAGAAGGATATTATTATTTAATATACTATTAAACTCTGCCCCTACCAACTCAATTCCACTGCCAAAACCTGTTCCTTCAAATTTATTATTTGTTATATTATTTCTATCCGATTCATCGATAGAAATACCATGAGCCGCTCCAAAGATGGTAAAATTATTATTAGAAATTGTCCCATTATCTGCATTATCAAAGTAAACCCCATTTTTATTGTTACCTGTAGCATTCCCTTCAACAACATTACAATTCTGGATAGTTACATTGTCATATCCACCAGTATTATTAATACCATAAGTGCTAGCAGTTCCACTAGTAGAATAATTAATAGTATAACCAGAACAATCCAAAACAACATCATCTGCACCAATAATTATTCCAGTCCCTGAACAAGTTAAATTAGTTGTTAGCGTTGTTGAAGAAGTTATTGTATCTCCGCAATTAACCCTATTCCCAACACTATACTTAGTAAACTGACTTACATTGAAATAATAAGTATCAGAAACATTAGTCAGATCTCCACATATATCTCCACAATCTTCCCCATTTCTAAAAGCAATTGCAAATCCAGTTATCGAAACGCCAAAGAAACTAAGATTAGCAGATTGATTCAATCCAGTCTGAGAAGAATTTACATAAATGGAATTATTTTCAATCTTAATATCTGCACTTAAATTATTCCCACTACCATTTATTGCTTCTAAAAATCTTATTTCTCCGTGTATGCTATCTTTGAAATAAAGTATAGAACCAGAACCAGGTATAGAATAACTTCCTATCGGTTGATCTATAAAATAATTCCCATCAGTTCCAGGACTATTAATATCCAAATCATAATAACTAGAATGGCTAATTAGGGTGTTGTTTGTGAAATTATTGTTTTGTGTGCTTGGGGTCCATATCTTAATTGCACTACCATCACTTGAATTAAAAATATTGTTTTCTATGAGGTTGTTTGTTGAATTCTGATTGATATTAAACGCCTGAATGTTGGTTTCTATTGTATTGCCCTTAATAGTTGAATTAACTGTGCGAGTCAGATGAATCCCCCTATAATTTGTTGATACAATTATATTATTGCTTATATTATTGTTGCTAGAGATATTTGATCCATCAGGAATAAAGTATATCGTTGGTTTATCCCTGCCTGTAAGGGTGTTGCCAATTATATCATTTGATTCTGAGGAAGAACCAGTGATATAAATAACTGAACGTGGGGAAGTTGAACTCTCAAAATTGGTTATAGAATTATTTTTGATTGTGTTGTTTGAAGAGCTAAAGATATATATTCCATAATTAGATCCCCATCCTTTTATGTTGATAGTGTTGTTTTCAATTGTGTTATTGTTTGAATATGAATCTATCAAAATTGCTTCGCTATCATACGTAATCCCAATTAAATCCTCTCTGTTGTTAGTTATTTGATTATTTGAAGAGTTTTCTAAGGTTATGGCAGAAGGACTACCAAAACTTATTGTTGTTATATTGTTATTATTAATCAAAGAGTTATCTACGTTCTTAAAATATATGGCTTTTTGATTTGATCCAGTACTATGGCCTTCAACAAGATTACAGTTTTGAATGGTTACATTATCATAACCTGCTGTATTGTTGATTGCATAACCACCATTACCTGCAGTAGAATAATTAATAGTATAACCAGAACAATCTAAAACAACATCATCTGCACCAATGTTTATTCCTGTTCCTGTGCAGGTTAGATTTCCGGTCAATGTGGAAGATGCAATAATTGTGTCTTCACAAGATACTGCAGGATCAGTTGCGTATCCTTTATTCCCACCATAATCAAATTCTAAGAACACATCATTTAGATTTAATCTCTTATTAACAGCATAACCAGTATCATTACAATTATAATCATTGACAGAAACAACATCATCAATCCAATTATAACTCAAAATATCTTCCCCACACATTAACTCCAAGAACTTCAAATCATAATCTTCATTTACATTACTCCAAGTAGTCCCATTAATAGCTGAAATCTTCAAGTCAGCAGTTCCTGTTGTATTGAACATGACAGTCCAATTATCACCTACAGCAACAACTTCAACTGGATTTAAGATGGCTATCTCAACTTCATATGTCTGATTGCTCAAACTTGGAATAATCCATTCAATATAATCAACTAAATCATCATCATTAGTATCATAACCATCATATCCAACTTCTTCTCTGCCATTATCTTTGACCCAATATAATCTAACTGATTCATCTAACTGATTCTGCATTGCTATCTTTAATGAACACATAAGACAAGATATCCTCATAATGAATCTCAGAACTAATCACAATCCGTTTCTTCCAATTACTCAATTCTTCTTCAACTGCTATTGGCCCTGGAATCTCATATTCAATTTCAACTTCTTCAACTTCTTCTTCAATAACTAATTCTGTTTCATTTATCTCGCTAATAACATAACCAGTTATTCCAACAAAACTAGTAAACCAATCAACTATCCTATCAAAGATATTATCATCAATTTCAACAACAATACCGCCGGTCACTAAATTATGTTGATCAAGCTCCACAATCTGCCCCTTATTCTTAACAACAACCTTATCAGAAATATCCTTTCCAATACCATTAACCAGTTTCTTAACAATTATCTTGCTTGCATTCTGTGGCAGTTTAACAACTAAATCTTTTCTAGCCCCAGTTAGTTTAATTTTCTTAATAAACTTAACAGGACTATTTATCCTTACTCTGCCAACAACATGTTCAGTAACTTGACTAACTTTTGATTTTATTTTTATACTTAGATTTACATCAGTTAAATTCTTACTAATGTTCTTTAAATGGAGGGTTAAGACAACATACGCGCTTTCATTCTCAACACTAATATTCTCTTCAATAATACTAGTATTCAATGAAATATTTTCAGATTCCTGAACATTCAATCCTTCACTTATATCACTTTCAATACTAATATTATCCATACTAATATTCTCTAAACTTATATTCTCGCTAATGTTAAAGCTATCATTTCCAGTAACCAAACCAGTGACAACAGGCTTAGAGAACATAAATGCAAACATGAAAATAGCAATAACTGCAACTACTGCTAACCCTCCCATCGCTTTCTCACTCCGTTTAAGCGCATTTATGTTCATTTTTTATCCCTTTTCTCTTGTAGATACAATAGTCTCTTCTTCTTAGCCCTACTATAACAAGTCCAAACAGTTCTATCATCCCTGTTCAAAAGCACAGCCATCTCATGGTAGCTCAATTTTCTTTCATCTTTCAGATACTCAACAATTGTTTCTAGAACACTGACTTCCCTATCCAAAAAAATAGAACTAGGAATATGCTCCCTGCTCTCAGCAAGTTTCACAACATGCCCTGGATTTTTCTTCTTAGCCCTATTGTAACAAGTCCATATTGTCCTGTCATTCCTGTTCAAAAGCACAGCTATCTCATGATAGCTCAAACCCTTGCCATCCTTAAGATACTCAGAAATAGCCTCTAGAACACTCACCCCTCTGTCTAAGAACACAGATAAAGGTATAAGAATTACTCTATCCTCTTTTGTTTTAGCTAAAATCAATACTTACAATGTAAGTACAATATTATTTAAATCTTTTGTTTTAACCAAGAAAAAACAGCAAAAAATCCCAATACTTACATTGTAGGTATGTGTAATATATAAAGTTTTCGGAATGCGTTTAAGAAAAAACAGCAAGTTTTTAATAATAACAACACCCCACAATATTATGAATAACATCAAAGAATCATTTATGATATTTCTAAGAGGTGTATTCATGGGAATAGCAGATGCTATTCCAGGGGTGTCTGGAGGCACAATAGCCCTAATAACCGGAATCTACCAAAGATTAATTCACGGAATAAATAATATTAACACATTAATCTTAAAAGAGATAGCAAACAACAACATAAAGAAGGCAATAACCAACATAAAAAAGATTGACTTCCCATTTTTTATTCCCTTAATTCTAGGAATAGCAATAGCACTGTTAACAGTCTCCCATATTATAGGATATTTGTTAACTGCATATACTTCCATAACATATGCATTCTTCCTTGGATTGATCTTGATATCGGCATTATTTGTATACAAACAATCAAAAAGGCAACATGAAAAAAATTTACCATATATTATATTAGGATTTATCTTTTCACTTTGGTTTACAGGATTGACGGCCATAAAAACAACCCACTCATTACCAATATTATTTCTTGCAGGGGCAATAGCAATCTGCGCAATGATCCTGCCAGGAATATCAGGGGCATTCATCTTAGTATTATTGAATCAATACGAATTCATGATAAACTCATTAAAAAACATTTTAATAGATAAACTGGCAGTTTTCATAATTGGGGGAATAGTAGGAATCCTATCATTCTCAAATTTCTTAGATTATCTATTAAAAAAACATAAGAGCGCTACAATGTCTTTCCTAACTGGATTAATGATTGGATCCTTAAGAATTCCCTATGAAAAGATCATCTCCACCCAATACAACATAATTTCTACAATAATCGCAGTAGCAATAGGAATTATTTTAGTATTAGTCTTAGAGAAAAAGTTTTCAAGATAAAATTATTTTCTTGACCCTTTCCTTAACATATTTATCTTTAATTAAATCTTTAATCAATAAATAAGCCTTCATATATTCTCTTTTTTCTCTAGCAAAAATCCTTCCGCCAGAAATAAAGCAGTTATTATGCTTTTTCTTAAATCCTTTAACATTCTTTCTATCTTTTGATGGTGGACCATTAATAGTAACAATTGAAGATAATAGTTTCTTCTCAACAATAAAGTAAAATACCCCTATATCTTTGAATTCCCATCCAGTCTCAAGTATATTAAATCCTTCGCCCTTAATTTTAAGTTTAATAAAGGTATAAGCTTTCAATAATTTTGCCCCTACAACATCCTTCTTTCCATCAAGTGGCTCTACTTTAATAAAAAACAATTCCTCTCCACCCTTAACTTTTAATTTGTTCTTCCTTATTCCTTCTATCTTAAAGAAATTCTTGCTTGGTCTTGAAAGAAATCTATTAGCAGCTTCTTTGAACAATAAGAACTTCTCCATACTCAAGGCAGCAGCAGCATTCCTCTCTGGCATTATAGGGTCAACAACAATCAAAGGGGCAAATATTTTAGACTTATTCATTTTGCTTAATGCTTTACTTTTATGTACATCATGATAATCAATAACTTCCTTTTTATACCACTTTACGGCATTCCTTAATAATTTTAAAAATCCACCATAGTAAATAACCAAAATATCAAGAACATGCCCAGAAAATCCCTTGATATAGCTTTCTGCCCCATAAACATTAATACTTTTACAGAACTGCTTTGCTAATCTAATCTCATTCCGCAACTTAACATTACTATTCTTGATAACCCAATCAACATGCAATGGACTCATATCCATTATATTTTCAGCCTGCTCTGATTTAGTTATATTCAAGACAGGAATAATTTCAAAACTTAATTTATCTTCAATAGAAAAATAATCCCTGCTTCCATGAACCAATTCAGGATTTAATGGTTTCAAAACCTTCTCCAGAATCTTACTAATATCTTTATCTTTATACCTTAAGTCAAATTTTACAAAGATATCAACATCATAATCATTCTTCAAGAAAGTTCCTTTGGCAATTGACCCACCAGCAAATACTTCTGCTTTTATACTATTCTTCCAAATAAGCTTCTCCAATCTTTTTAAGAATAAGTCAATCTCCTTATTTTCTTCAATTGGTTTTATATCCTTTAAAACGTCTGTAAGTAAACCCATACTTTCAAAATACACCTTTTTCTATAAAAATCTTTGTAATATAGTGGGGGATATAATTAAATCATATCTTAGATTAGTTACTATTTTAAGAAAGATAAAAAAATATAATTTACTTTTGTTTTTCTCCAATCCATTATAAAACAGAGTTACTCCGCAATGATAGAAACATTTAAATATTGACCACAAACTAAGCCAGATATGAAATATAGTGATAGACCATTAGTGGAAATGGCATCTAAAAAAAGAATAGAGTTCTCTTTAGGCATCAAAAACATAATTAATTTTACATTAGCAACAAAAGACCCTAATGAGATCCATAATCCAAAATTCACTTCTAATCCAATAATTCCTGGTTTTCAGTTAGAATCATTAGTGGCACATTATACAGAAAAAAACAAAATAGATCAATATGGTCATCTTGAAAGTATAGAGACTAAATTTAAGAAATTTGCATATTCAAATCAACTACTGTCTCTTGAATTAAATTATAAAGATGATACGGTGAATGCAACCTTATTAAAGTGTAATGATACTATCACAACCACAACTTTAAAGTATTCTCCATCCCTTTGTGTGCAGTTATATCAAAGAAACAATAATTCTGTGAGGGTGAGCCGTAAGATGGTGGATGACTTCTATGATGGAATTAATATATCCCATGAAAAAGGATTTCCTCTTTTCATCCTCCCAAGTTTAAGTTCATATGCAATAAAAGATAAAATTTCTAAACATTTGGTTCCTGGAACTAAACCAATCTATCTAAAACACAATATAAGATTTTATAGTCAAATAGCTCAGTTTAATATGAATGAAAGAGTTTATTTAAACATAGAATCTTTCAAAAAAACAAGTAGAATAGACAAAATTATTATCTCTGGAGGAGATAAAAAGAATAATAAATTATTTAATGCAGAAATTCTATTGGGATACATTACTGATGAAAAGATAGATAGTCTTCTAAAATAAAAACAAAAACTTAATATATCTCTTTCTCGCCTCTATACTAAAAAAGAGGTAAATGATGGAAACACTATTCTATTTAACATCAATAGCGGTTCTCTTACTTATAGGAATTCTTTGTTCAGTTGTTGCTAACAGACTTAAGATCCCAAATGTATTACTATTGATTCTTGCAGGAATACTATTAAGCTACATAAAATACGAAAATAAACAATTAGTTACATTCTCTCCAGTATTCTTGACAAGCATTAGCATTATTGCATTGGTTATGATATTATTTGATTCCAGCTCAAAAATTAAATTAAAGACCTTTGACACATTATCTTTTAAGGCATTAAAACTCTCTTCTATTTTCATGTGGTATAATACAATTCTATTGCCACTCCCTTTATTATTTATCTATGGAATATATGCTGAAACATTGGCAAAGCAAGTAATACTTGCATTAGTTTTTGCAACATTAGTCTCAACAACAGATTCTGTTTCTGTTATGGTTATTCTAAAGACAATTAAGGGAAGAGTTGCAAAAATGCTTGAAGTAGAATCCATAATAAATACACCATTAGCAATTATTCTTCCATTCATGTTAATCAATTTGTTGGATAAATTAAAAGGAGAAGTAGGGATGTCTACTTTCTTACTTGATCAAATCCTTCCATTTTTAGCACAGATTGTTGTTGGAATAGGTTCAGGGGTTTTTGTTGGTATTATCATCTTCAAATTAATGAGAAAACACTACTCAGAACAACTCAGCCCAGTAGCATTGATAACCGCAGCCCTATTGACATATATAATTGCAGAAAATCTTGAAGGGTCTGGAGTTTTAGCAGTTGTTGCTCTTGGATTATTCTTTGGAAACATTCATGTAAAACAAAAAGATACTTTAAAAGGATTCTCTTCAATGTTCTCCAATAGTCTAGAAATACTTGTTTTCATCTTAATAGGATTCATGGTTAATATCCCATTAATACCCTCATTTTTCATTAAATCTCTTGCCCTATTTTTAATATATCTTCTAATAAGATTCTTAGCAGTACATTTTTCCTTCAGGGATTCTTATTCTTTAAATGAGAAGATATTCATGAGTCTTAATGTCTCAAAAGGGATTGCTGTTGCAGTAGTTGCCTTCACATTAATGACTAAAAATATACCAGGAATAGATCATATATTACAATTGATACTAATCTTCATGGTCTACAGTATAGCTACAGCGACAATAGCAGAGAAATTTGCATTAAAATTATTAAATCCCTTAAAAGATCATAAGAAAACTATTTAAACACTATAAATTCTAAAAAAACATGCAAAAAATCTTACTCGATACAAATTTTCTATTGATTCCTGCAGCATTTAATGTAGATATATTCTCAGAATTAAACAGACTCTTTCCAAGAAACAAGTTATTCATCCTAGATCTCTCAATAGGCGAATTAAAAAATATTGAATTAAAGCAAAAAGGAAAACACAAACAGGAAGCAAGATTAGGCCTGCAAATGATAAAAAAGTACAAAATAAGCACAATAAAAACAGAAAAGCATATAAATGCATCTAAATCCACATCTACAATACATGTTGATAATCTAATAGTTGATTTTGCCCTTACAGGGGGTTATTTGGTGGCAACCCAGGACAAGGAAATAAAGGTAAAGCTTAAAAAACAGAATAAGAAAAGCATAACATTAAGACAAAAAAAATATCTCATAATCACATAAAATGTTTTACAAATTAAAATTAAAAGATCATGTAAGGGTCCCACCAGCTTTATTTAATCTTCCAGTAGAAGAAGCAATAATTGCAGCCATCAAGAACACATACACAAATCTTATTTCAAAAGATCTTGGTGTTGTTATTGATGTATTGAAGATAAGTAAGGTATATGAAGGTATTATAATTCCGGGAGATGGAGCGTCTTATTATGATACAGAATTTGAATTATTGACATTTAAGCCAGAACTCCAAGAAGTACTTCTTGGAAGGATTCGCGATATAACTGACTTTGGTGTTTTTATGTCAATTGGACCAATAGACGGCATGATTCATATCTCCCAAACAATGGATGATTATGTTTCATTTTCAAAAGATAAATCATTATTAGGGAAAGAGACAAAAAGATCATTAAAGGTTGGAGATAAGTGCAGGTCAAGAGTAATTGCAGTAAGCTTTAAGGAATCCGGAAACCCAAAAATTGGACTCACAATGAGGCAGCAATTTCTAGGAAGATTGGATTGGATAAAAGAAGAATTAAATATTCCTAAAAGTGAAGACAAGGGTTCTCACAAAAAAGAAGATAAATCAACACCTAAGAAAGAAGAAAAACTAGTAGAAGTTAAACAAGACAAAAAATGAAAAAGAAAGCCTGTAAGAAATGTAAATTATTTGTAGAAGAAGCTTCTTGTCCTATATGTAAAAGTAATCAATTTAGTACAAATTGGCAAGGGCGTATAATAATACTAGACACGGAAAATTCAATCATTGCAAATAAACTTGGTACAAAAAAAGAAGGAGAATATGCAATTAAAGTAAGATGAACATAACTATTTTAAAACAGGAAAAGCAGCCATTGCTTTCAAGAACAGAAGTTTCTGCTAAAGTAAGTTTTAAAGGCTCTACACCTTCAAAAGAAGAGATTCAAAAAAATATTGCATCTAAATTAAAACAAAAAGAAGAACTGACAGTAATAAAACACATTTACAATGAATTCGGATCACAGGAAGCTAAAATTGAAGCTTTCATCTATGATGATACAAAAGTAATGTCTGTATTAGAGAAATCCAAGAAAAAAGAAAATAAACCAGCCGCAGAAAAACCAGTCGAGTCAAAAGAAGAATCAGAACAACCTGTAGAAGAAAAATCCCAAGAATCCAAAAAAGAAGAACAAAAAGAACAACCAACTGAAAAACCAGCAGAACAATCAAAAGAATTACCCAAAGAGAATAAAGAAGAAAAATCAGAATAAAAATGGCAAAAAAACAAAAGAAACCAAAAAAACACAGCAAGAGATGGGAATTATATGATATTTCATCAGGTTTACAAAGAAAAAGAAAATTCTGCCCAAAATGTGGCCCAGGGTTATTTATGGCTGAACACAAGAATAGAATTACATGCGGAAAATGCGGATATGTAGAATTTAAAGGAAAACCACAAAAAGAAACAGTACAAGAACCATCAGCAGAAACACAAGAGCAAGAAAAACCTGCAGAGACACAAGAACAACCAGAAGAAAAAGCAGTAAATTAGATATTATTCTTTATCTTCATCTACTTCTCCGTGTTGCATAATCAATATATCTTCAGTAGTTAATTTCTTTCCTTTCTTCAGCTTATCTTTAACTTCTTTTTGTTTTTTATCAATAAACCTTTCTTTTTTCTTTTCTATCTTTTCTCTTCTTTCATATCTTTCTTCTTTTGTCTTTCTGCTGAAGATATTCATCTTCATCAAATTTTCTTTTAACATAACATTTAGATTAGAAAACCTTTTCTTGAATTCAAAGAACTTCATGTAGGCCCATTCTTTCTTTTTCTTTAATTCATCTACTTGTTTAGAAAAACCAATTATCTGCAGATGAATCTCCTGGCTACTCTTAGCTAAATTTTGTATCCTATTATGACTCTTATCGGCTCTTTCCTTTAATACATCAATCTCCTTAGATAAGTTTCTGGTTTTTTCAAGTACACCCATCAATTCTGATGATTCATCAAGCTGCTTCTTCTTTGACTTAATAACCCCAACAATTTTCTTTTCTTTATCAAACTCTAAGGCTTCTGTCTCCAATTTTTCTTCAAGTTTTAATATTTCTTCTTTAATCCTAGTAGGGTTAGTCTTTATTTTATACTTCTTAGAAATCTGACTTCGTTCTTTAGCTAATCTTTTAAATTCCTTTACTTTATTTTTTATAAATTTTCCATACTTTTCTCGCTCCCCTTTTAATTCCTTTACCTTGTTTGTTAGCTTATTTCGATCTACCCTCATCGATTTTATCTTATTGATGGTATCTGAGATATCTTTGCTTATACTTTCCTTCCTTCCAAACCATTCTTCTTTCTGCTTATCAGCTAAATTTAAATTCCTTCTAGCTTCAACTACCTTTTTACGATAATCTTCAACTTCCTGATATAGCTTTTTTCTTTCTTTTCCTGACAGCATAAAACCGTCACCAATATGTGTTATTTATTCGCGATTAACCTTCCTTTTTAGGGAAGGAGTAAAGTATTTTGCAATGCAAAATACCTTATCCGAATAGTGCCCCTAATCCTTCTGCAGCTTGTTCTTCATTCACTTCTTCTTTCTCTTCCTTTTTCTCTTCTGCTGCTTCACCACCAGATGCTGGTGCTGCTGCAGGTGCTGCAGTTACAGGAGCTACTGTAGATTCTTTTAGTACTTTTTCGATGTCAACACCCTTTAATGCGTTAACAACAACAGTAATCTTAGCTTTATCTACTTTTACCCCTGCGGCCTCTAACACTTTGGTAAGGCTTTTCTCGTCTATGCCAGTTCCTGCTTTGTTCAAAAGCATTGCTGCATACATATATTCCATTGTATTTTACCTCCGTTAATATAACGTGAATGTGATTTATTTCCCTTTATCTTTCTCTTCCTTCTCTTCTGATTTATCTTCTTCCTTTTTCTCTTCTTTAACTTCTTCAGTTTCTTCTTCTTTTTCTTCCTTAACTTCTTCAGCTTTCTCTTCCTTTTCAACAGGTTTCTCTTCTTCCTTTTTTGCTTCTTTATCTTCTGCTTTTTCTCCTTCTGTAGGTTTTCCACCTTCTTTTTCTTCTGACTTTTCATCAGTTTCTTCTTCTTTAACATCCTCAGGAATATTCTTCTTTAAATTATTCGCACTGACTGCAGCTTTTCTCAAAAGATCTTCTTTTGTTTCATCTGTGATTATTTCTTGTTCTCTGGCAAGAGTAAGTGCATCATAATGCATTCTTCCCAATACAACATTTATGACTTCTTCAATAGGGTAATATAATTCTAATGCAAGCTTGTATGCTTCGCTATGTGCAAAAGATAATTGATTGATATAAGCCTCTTCATCAATATCCAATATATCTTTTGTTAATATCTTTCCTTTTTCATAAATTGCAACTAATTCTAAACCAACCTCAATCGGCTTTACATCAAGTCTAGATAATATTCCTGCAACATTCTCTTTTATCTCTTCCCCTTCTTTTACAATGACAGCATCTTCAGTAATATGTATCTTATTTCCTTCTACTTTTGTCTTAATTCCAACCATACCAAGCTCTCCGATAACAGGACCAGGAGCAAACGGTGTTGGTCCAGCTTTGACCTTAAGATCAGAAGGCGCAATCTGTCCCGGTTTTGCTGGAGCATTTGATCTGTTCTTCTTTAAAGTCTTAAATAATCCAAAAGGATCTTTATTTGTGAAAATTAATGCAGGCATACCCTTAAAATATTCATTTAATTTCTCTATACCTTTCTTTTCCTCTTTTAATCTATCAAAAACGATATTGATAATTCTTTTCTTTGCCATCCGTAATACAACATCCCCCCTTAATTTCTCAGTTATCTTCTGTAGTTGTTTTGCAGGCAGATTCTCCATATTCAAAAGTCCAATGATAGAATACTCTTTACATAATTTTAATAATTCTTCAACAATCTTTTTCTTGCTTTCCGAAACATGGGCTTTTTTATTCATCTTTATTCTCAGTCTTTTCCTCAGGCTTCTTTTCTTCCTTTTTCACTGGTTCTTCTTTCTTCTCCTCTGCTTTCTCTTCTGACTTTGGCTTTCCTTTTTCCTCAGGCTTATCTTCCTTATTTTGCGAAGCAGAATCTTGAAGACCTTTTTCGTCTCCTTGTGATTTTTCCTTAGACTTTTCTTCCTTTTTCACTGGTTCTTCTTTACTTTCTTTTTCTGCACCTTTCTTTGATGATTTGCCTTCACCAGCACCCTCAATCTTAACAGAAGGCCCCATCGTAAGTTTTACATAAACTTCACTGATATTATGTTTACCATTAGGCAAACTTGTAATAAAATGATTATGGGCACTGATAATATTATCAATAATATCTTCCTCTTTCATCTCTTCATTACCGATTATTGTCTTTACACTTGTCCCACCTTTCTTAGTGCTTAACATAACAACTTTCTGTAATCTATCATAAAGCTGCTGTAGATTAGCTTTAGGAGGAACAACACATCCTACCTTGGGATTAGGCATCTTTCCCCTTGGTCCAAGAACTCGTCCAAATGAACTAGCAACATCTGCCATTACATTTGCTTGAGCTATAAAATAGTCACATTCTTTTGCTAATTTTTTTATCTTTTTCTTATCTATTTTTGAGAATTCATCCTGTCTTATTGTATGATCACACACTTTCTTTGCATTTTCATACAATTCTGGACCAACTAATGCACATACTTTTGTTGGCTTACCTTTAGAATAATGTAGTTCAACAAAATCATCAATTTGATGTTCTGCTTTTTTATTATCAATACCTTTTAGATTTATAATTAGATCAAAACTTTGCCTAAAGTTTCTCTTTTGAGACCCTTCTCTCGCTTTCTTAAGCGCGTTTAATATGTTTTCCTTTTTCATCCTACCCTCCTATCATATATGATAGTTAAACGGGAACAGTGTTGTCGCTTATGTAAGAATTACATAACTACTGTAACAAGATTGGAATTCAATACCCATTTATAAATATTACGCTTAAATGTATGATTTCTCTTGATTTGCGCTTTTTAGAGATATCTCCCCAAATTCACAGTATTCACAAGTTGAATCCAATGTAACCCAACCACCATCCTTCTTATATCTCCATATTGCATCTGGTAGATACGCTTCAACATAGACATGTCTTGGAACAAAAGTAAATCTGGTGCTAATTCCTATTGATTGTAGTAAATTAGCTAATAAAACTGATCCGTCGTCACAATCCCCTCCCCCACTCTTCAAAGTTTCCCTTGAGGTTTTTATATATTCATCAGGAGGATCATTTATGTAATAGAAATTATCCTTCACAAAGTAAAACAATGCCTTAGAATAACATACCCTATTATTTCCACAACCGCTCTTACTGACTACTCTATCTGCAACTTGTTTAACAATAACATCATTCGGCTTCAAAAATCTCAAAAAATCCTGTTTTTTGTTAATACTTCTGCTTATGTTTTCAACTTCAAATTCAGCAGGCAATACTTCTTCTATTGTAGCAATATACTTAGGTTCAGGATCTAACTTAACACCATAATAAGGAACAACCATAACAACAACCATCAAAGCAAGAAAAACAGCAAGAATATACCATAAAGGTCCACGTTCTTTCTTTACATCATGGCCATGTGTCTTTATGTGTTCATCTATCTCTTCAGCTTCTTTTATAATATCTTCTTCTTTCATAGAAAAGACATAATATCAGAAATATAAAAAACTACCTACCAAATCTCCTTTCTCTTTCATTAAATTCCTTTATAACATTAACTAAATCTTCTTTATCAAATTCTGGCCACATCTTGTCTAAGAAGAACCATTCAGAATATATGCTCTGCCATGGTAAAAAATTAGAAGTCCTCTTTTCTCCACCAGTCCTTATTATCAGATCGGGACAATCATTCATATATAATTCATCTGAGAAACTTTTATCATTGATATCATCTATATCAAGCTCTCCAGACTTGATTTTCTCAGCAATTTTCTTAGTTGCATCAATAATCTCCTCCCTTCCCCCATAAGCCATAGCAAAATTTATGATATAATCAGTATAATCCTTAGTCATATCCATGACTTTCTTCATCTTTTCATACAAATCCTTAGGAAATTTCTCGATTCTACCAATAATCCTGATCTTTACTTTACGCTCATGTACTTTTTCATCATGTAATAATCTTTCAAACTCTTCATTGAATATCTTCATAAGATAGTCAAATTCCATCTTTGGCCTATTGAAGTTTTGAACAGAAAACGCATATACTGTTAATTCCTTAATACCAATCTCCCTGGACCAATCAAAAAGCTTCTCTAATTTCTTTGCACCCAATTCATGCCCTTTCCATGGCTCTTTCATAAGCCTTTTGGCAAATCTTCTATTTCCATCAAGGATTATAGCAACATGACCTGGAACATTTACATTAAGGGTTTCAATATTCATATTAATAAAACCATAATAAAGGATTATATAAAGTTTTTGCCTTACCTTAATCTAAAAATTTCTTTTCAAATAAAGAAACAAATACATCTTTAGGAACATTAATACCGCCATCTACAAACATTCTAGCTAATTTCATCCCTACTTTTCTTTTATCAATATCTCCTTCCCATTCTCCTCCAACTTTTAATTTATATCCCCTGATTGCATTTATACTAAAATTATTAAGAAATCCCTCTCCAGATCTTATTGAGAATGGCCTCCCATTATAAACTAACAAATTCCTCTTATTATTTACATTAACAACCAATGATTTTCTTTTCATTATTCCATCTTCAGCTAAAGAAAAACCTTTCTTATACAGCTCCCATTTGACCAAATCAGACAATATCCTATCTGCTTCATTATTCTCCAGATACTCGTCTAACTCAAAGTTATAATGCATATTCAAGAACTCATCAAACTCAACATTCTTTTTTGACTCACGAAAGACATGTACTCTTCCAAGGTATTTCTTTACCTTCTGCTTGACCCCTTTTTTCTTCCTCCACTTATTCTCAACAGCGTACAAATAACTGTTACCTTTCACCTCTTTTGTCCTCAAAAACATATAAAAAGTTAGGCACTATGAAATATATAAGTTTTTCTATACTCTAGAACAAAGAAAAAGTGAATCTAACAAATCTTTACAAATGATTTCTTAAAAGTATCAGCAGATTTCTTAATTCTTTTAACTGCTTCATTCAAAGCATTTCTTACATCTGCTTTACTCTCTACAACAATCTTAGCCTTTCCAATTAATGGGTGCTCAATATGGTATCCAGCAGACTTAATATTCTTATCATTCCATAGCTCTTTGACTAATACATTACAGAAACCATGACCCACACCATCCACTGCTAAAATGATATTATTCTTTTTTTCCTCAAGAACTTTGATATTCATTTTAGCAAATAAAACTTCAACTTGTTTATAAACTTTACCCTTCTTTTTCAAGTCTCCAGCATCCGACTTTAAATCTATAAATCCTTCTAGTATGAAATTTCTGAGTCGCCTTAATTGGAAAATCAAAATTCCAACATCCACTAATTCTATATCCCCTTTCAGCAGAAAAAGCTTCAATAAACTTATTACTCTCACTTTTATGGAAGCTATACACAACTGGAGCAGTCTCCATAGCCTTATCTAAGAACACCCTATCATTCCCCTTCCTTTGCACCCCAAAAGGAGGATTCTGCACAACTACATCAGCCTTACCAGAAAATTCTTTTACATCCTGCACTAAGAATGTAGCTTTTCCTGCTATCGAACTCTCACTTTTTACCTTCTCAAGGTTAGATTTAGCAATATAAACAGCTTCTTTGTCTTTATCTATGAAAAATACATCTTTAGAGCCTAAAATAAGCGCCCCAATACCCAATATACCTGTTCCGCACCCAAGATCAACTATCACTTTTCCTTCTATATCTCCCATTAAATGGGCCTCCCAGAGCATCTGTGCAGCTATCTCACTATCTGTAGGGTATTGCTCAACCCTCACTTTAGCCTTGTCAAACACCCTTAGTTTAGATAAGATTACCCCTAATCTCCCCTTAGATACACCCTCAATAGCCATATTACTCATAAATCCTCACTTTGTGCTTAATACCCCCTTAAAAAGCCATCCCTATATAATCTTTGCCCAACTATCCACATTATTCCCAAATCAGTCCCAAAAAACGCCACCTCAGAACAACCCCACCCTCTAAAGATCAATTCCTAATCTATTCCCACACCATTCCCACCACAGTCCTAGTACATTCCCAACTCTTTCCCAACATAGTCCCAATAAATAATCTAATATCCACCCTAACAATAAAATTAAGCAATTTAAAGCAATATATCATTCCCATTCCAGTCCCAATATATTCCCACCACAGTCCCAAATCTTTCCCAAAAATTTATATATTAGCAGCAACTATTAACAAATATGGCATGGTTCAAAAAGAATTACGCAACAAAAGAAGATCTATTTGCACTGCATTCTTCATTAACAAATTCATTTCAAAACGTAAAAGGCCACACTTCAAACATATTTGAATGGCTTAATTATTTCTTCCACAAATCACAGGAACATGAAAATTACCTCATAAACCAGAACAGATTACTCGAGGAAATCAATCAAAAACTCTCAAATCCTGTGTTATCTAGGCAGGAAATAAGGAATCTTATCGACGAGCATTACACTGTAAAAGACTTGCTAAACAAGATAGATACATTCGATAATCAGATAGAAAACATAATGGATTCTCACCAACCTATGCACGACAAAATATCACAATTACATTCAAGGATAGAGAAGATCGAATCCCCTCAATCACCGACTTTTAAGGAAAAATTGATTAAGAAAATAACTAAAAATTCAAAGACCTACGTAAAAAATCTAATCTTCTCTACAATACATAAATATGAAAGCATATCCTCCTTAAAATTAAGGGAGATTGTCGTAGAGGAACAGGGATTATGCTCTAAGAGCTCATTTTATCGTCTATTAACAGAATTAGAAGAGTCTGGAGAAGTGGATGTAGCACGACAAGGAACAGAAAAACTCTACCTCAGCAAGCTTGTAAAACGCCATTAATTCTTTTTAGAAAACTTTTTAAACAACCCAAACATAGATGATATTAATTAGAAATTAACAATGGTAAAAAAACAAAAAAACGATGTTTCTCGTCGAGAAAACACTGAAAAAGACGATAAATTAAAGGCAACCTTTAATAAAATAAAAGAGGAATTTGAAGATCATCTTGACTCAATAAATGAGAATACAAATGAGATTCATTCTAATTACGAATATCTGTGCGAATTAGATTCAAAAATAGAAAAAGTAAATGAAAAATTAGAGGAGATAATGATGTTCATGCAGCATATGTCCAAGAAAAGTCCCAAGTCAAATAAACAAAAATTCACTATAAAACCACTGACGAGAAAAGAGCAGGAAATATTCCTTGGTTTATACACATTAGATCAGGATCAAGAGTCAGTTACGTATAATAAGCTGGCAAAATTTCTTTGTATAACCACTTACCTTACACAGAATTACATAACAAATCTAATTGAGAAAGGCATACCAATACAGAAGAGATATGCAGACAATGAAGTAAATCTGACTATTAACCCACAGTTCAGAGAACTACAGGCAAAAAACAATATAGTAAAAATAAATGAATCGGTTTCTAAACAAATAGCTTCTCAAAGATAGAGATATTAATAGGGTTATTATATAAAAACTATCACAAAATATAGGTTATAGAATATAAGTAATTAAAAATACCCCTTAACAAAATAATGCTTAAAACATTTAAGCTTTAACTAAAACTTTTATAACTCATCTAAAGGGCTTCTCACCTTCTTGAGCTCTTCTTTGGAGATTCTAGTATATATCTGTGTTGTTTGCAGATTAGCATGACCCAGCAGCTCCTGTATCTTCCTGATATCAACACCAGCTTCAAGCAGATGCGTGGCAAAGCAATGCCTCAGAGTATGCGGGCTTACTTTCTTCTTGATTCCAGCAGATTTAGCCGCATTAGTTACAATCTTCCTGACATTCCTATCAGACATAACACCATTTGGTCCTGGAAAGGCATATTCTGACTCAAAACCCCTACTTCTAAAGTGGTTTTCTAGTTCTTTTGCTAATCTCTCAGATAATATAACCATTCTGTCCTTTCTTCCCTTCCCTCTACGTACCCAGGCAATCTTCTCATTAAATTCAAGATCATCCACTTTCATATTAATGCACTCACTCAATCTCAATCCAGAAGAATATAACATTTTTATGATTAGCTTACTCTTTTTATTACTCGCTGATTCGATCAATCTACTGACTTCTTCTTTATTCAAAACAACAGGAAGCTTTTTATCTATCTTAGGGGTTCTTAATGTTACAATGCCTTTTTTCAAAACTTCATCATAAAAGAACTTTAATGCAGCTTTTACTAATCCAACAGATGCGGCAGAATATTTCTTATTGCTCAAAAGATGCACAATATATTTTCGGATATCATCTTCAACAATATCATCTACATCTTTTTGGATATACTTCAGAAATAGCTTATTGTAGTACATATATGCCTTTACAGTTTGCTCAGAAAATCCCCTTAAACTCAATTCTGTCAGTAATTTTTCCATTATTAACCTCTTTTGTGCTTAAATTAGTTCCTATAATGTACCTTATAGGAACTTTTATATAAATTTTACCTTAAAATGAGTTGTTTTGTGCTTAAACCCCCTTACTTTACTATAATCTAATCAAAAACACCTAGTTTTTGTAAAAAATAAGTAAAACTAAGAGATGTCAAAAAATAACAAAGTATCAAAAAACAAAAAAACACCCATTTTTCTTCATTTTTTATTAAAATAAATAATTTAATCTTTGCTTAAAAGTTTTAGTCTTACCACAAATTCTCTAAATTATATAGTCTGTAATAGTTTCAATATATCATATATATCATAGAATATACTACAAATCATAATTTATTTATACTACCTAATCATTAGTTAAATAAAATAAGGTGATTTAAAATAAAAAAAGAGCACTCATACGGAATTCTTGCAATTGTTGCCATAGTAGCAATAGTCGCATTATTTAATCTATCTTCTACAAAAGTTATTACAACTACTGAAAGTTCTATTGAAGAATCAAGTGATTTAGTTGGTGAAGCATTTAAGGGATCTAAAAAGGATAGGAATCTAAATATCAAGGGGTCATGTGTTCCAGATAGTTGTTCTACAGCATATTATGTCAATAGTTCCTATTGTTATATTAATGATGCTGGATCCTGTGCAGGTTATGTTCAATGTGTGAATGATGATAATCTGAGTTCATATAATATTAGTTGTATAAGTGGTGGTAGTAAAGTTATTTGTTCTGAGCTTAACAGACAAGGTTATTTGTCTTTTGATGATATGATGGCTAGTAAAACGTTTGCCAATGAACGAATTAATAAATTTACTACTCTTGGTTATCATTATTGGGCTAAGCCCCTTGTTAAAGTCATGCAGAGATCATCAGAAATAACAGACCTAGTCGAACCATTAGGACTTGCATGGGGCAAACACATGTCATATGAGATGGGAATGGGATTAAAAGATGATTCTCTAGGGAAATTAATATCTGAGATTGGAGTACCAGAAAGCCAATCACTGGGACTATGGTTAACAAAAAATAAGTTAGTAGATTCAAGGATTAGTGAAGAAAAAATTGAGGAGTTAGCAAAGAAATACTTGACAGATTTATTTGAAGGTAGTGAAGAAGAAGTTAAACAAAAGATAAAAACAAGATTACCAAACTTCTTCAAAGAAGTTAAACCGATGAATTAAAATGAAAAAAGAGAATATTATTTCTTAGAAATCATCCAACATAACTCAAAGTCTTCCTGTCTTGCTGTTTTTGTGCAGCAACACCCTTTTCCATCAGATTTCTTAATTTATTCTCAAATTCTTCTGCTTGTTTTAACAATGGTTTATAATCAACATTTAATCCAAGATATTTATCTATTCTGCAAATAAACAAGTCAATGAAATATTATCTTTTGCTGTAACCATGAGTGCAGATGTTATCCCCATTATAATGCCTTCTTTTAATGGCTGTACATCAATCTTCTGTAACTTACTCTTTAACTTATCTTTATTAACATAGTAAAATACTTTAGACTCACCAGTCATTGTTGGAGATCCAACACCTTCTAAGCTTATTATCTCCTTAGACCCTAACTCTTTCGCAAGATTAAGTATAAATTCAGCAGCCTTCCATTCAACACCGGATGAGCCTGATATAGAATGAATAATAACAAGATTATTCTCTTTATTATAGAAAATTCCAATTGGATTTACAATCTTTTCCCCATGAATTGCAATAGTTGCAGGCAAATCTTCAAACCAATATCTCCCAATTAATTCACAATCAAGATGATCAATAAGGTATTCAGTGGCAATAGTTCCAATTAAACCAAAACCAGGAAACCCCTCTATAATCAGTGGATTTTTTGGTTTTTTCTTAAGATTAAGTTTCATATTCACCTCTTCTTAATTTCAAACACTTTACAAGATATATAAATCTTTCTGAACAAGTAAAAACCAACTCTATTTCTTCTTAGATTTTCTCTTGGCAAACTTTCCGGTTAATAGTTTTGGTAAACTCTTTGCCATTTTAATAAAAGAGGCATTATCTTTCTTCAATTGCTCTTTTGTCCAGATTTTTTTCTTTTCCAGTTCTTTTGCCTTTTTTAACGCTTTTTTTACGTCTTCTTTCAAATTATTCACCCCTTATTATCCCATAACCAATCAATCTAAATCTAGTTCCAACCATTCTGGATATTGTGACTCTTGATCCCATCCCTGCACATACTGGCAACTTTAATCTTGCCTTGAATCCATTTTTCTTCAACTCATTAACAACCCCAGCAGTAACAGCTGAATTTACATTAAACATCAATGCCTCATTCATCTTTATTGGATCAACCTTTAATTCTTCTTCTGTTCCAACTACTCTTTCTAATAATTTTGATTCAAGATGCAATTCATACCATACTTGTGGCATTTTTCCTGGAACCCCTACAACATTCCCACTTAAATTATCTGATTTTACAATAACAGGATCAAGTAATGTAGATATTGCAATAGATCCACCAGGATGGGCTTCTTTTATCTTATTCTCTCCACTCATCAATCCCTTTATCTTTGTCTTGATAGGCACCCATATCTTTTTATTGTGTTCTTCTTTACTTCTTCCAGGCAGAATTTCTATTTCATCTCCCTCCTTCAATATACCTTCTTTTACTGCTCCACCAAGAACACCTCCAAGAAGTTTTTTAGGTTCAGTTCCTGGTTTATTGATATCAAATGATCTTACAACAAACATAATTGGTGATTTTTTCTTATCCCTTTTTGGGGTTGGTATGTGTTTCTCTATTGTTTCAATAAGATAATCAATATTTGTAGAAAATTGAGCAGAAATTGGTATGATTGGTGCATCTTTGTAAGGGGTTTTCTTCAAAAATTCTCTTACCTCTTTGTAATTATTTAATGCTTCTTCCTCTGAAACCAAATCAATCTTATTCTGAACAATAATAACATTCTTTATACCTATGATTTCTAATGCCATTAAATGTTCCCTTGTCTGTAGTTGAGGGCAGGGTTCATTTGCAGAAACAAGCAATAAAGCACCATCCATAACATTTGCTCCGCTTAACATGGTTGCCATCAAACTCTCATGCCCAGGAGCATCAACAAAAGAAACAGTCCTCAATACTTTTGTCTTTGACTTGCAATTATCACATTTATCTTTAACAGTATATGCCTTTCCTCCCTTGCATTTTGTGCATTTTTTGAAAGAAGTATTTGCATAACCAAGCCGTATAGTAATCCCTTTTTTCAATTCTTCAGAATGAGTATCTGTCCACTTCCCACTAAGTCTCTCAGTCAGTGTTGTCTTTCCATGATCAACATGCCCAACTAATCCAATATTAATTTCTGGTTGTGATTCTTTTGTTTTCTTCACGATTTTTATTTTTCCTCAGGCTTCTTTTCTTCTTCTTTCTTTTCCTTAGGCTCTGGCTTTTCTTTTTCCTCTGCTTTCTCTTCCTTTTTCACTTCCCTCTTAGGTTTCTTTTCTGTCTCTGCTTTTTTTTCTTCTTCAGGTTTCTCTTCTTTAGGTGTTTCTTCTTTAGCTTCTTCAGTTGGTTTCACTTCTTCCTTGTTTTGCGAAGCAGAATCTTGAAGACCTTTTTTGTCTTCTTGTGGTTTTTCTTCAGCCTTACCTTCTTCTGCAGGTTTTGCTTCTCCAGAATCTAATTTAGCCTTGCCATAGGTTATTATCTTAAGATTTATCTGACTGGTTTTCTGTCCAATTGTATTTCCTCTTACAGTCTTTCTCTGTCTTTGACCCTTTCTCTTTCTCTTGGCTCCAACACCGCTAACAATCAGTATCTTTTTCATTCCTACTCCGTCAAGATCTTTTCTCATAGGAAATCCAGAACTATCACTACCACCAGTTATCTTAAATTCATATCCATTTAAACCAAATAAATCTCCTTTTAATTTATCTCCAATCATTTTACCTAAGAAGACTTCTGCTTCAGCTTCCTTAACTTCTCGCTGATAACATTTGCCAGTCTTAGGGTCAGCTAAAACTAATTTATAATCTGTCATATTCCGACCTCCCGAGGTTTGTTTACCTCAGCACAAGCATATTAATGAAAAACAAGGGCATCATTTATAAATGTTATGTAAAATCTTTTATACCTAATAATATTACTAAGAACATGTCAAAAAGAATTATGGATGTAGAGGAAGCAAATATAAAAGAAAAATTTGCTGAAAGATATAAATCATTACTTGGAAAAGAATATGATACTTTTATAGAGTATTCTTTAACATTTCCAAGAAGAAGTCTTAGGGTAAACACCATAAAAATATCTATATCAGAATTAAAAAAACGATTAGAAAAAAGATGGGAACTAACTCAAATTCCTTGGTGCAAAGAAGGATTTTGGATAAAGCATATAAAAGGAGAAAGAAGGGATATAGGAAATCTAATAGAACATCAACTTGGTTATTTCCATGTACAGGAATCTGCTTCAATGATTCCCCCTTTAGTATTAGATCCAAAACCAAATGAATTGATTCTTGATATGTGCGCATCTCCTGGATCAAAATCAACACAGATTGCAATAAGGATGAAAAACAAAGGGCTATTGATAACAAACGATTACAAAGGGATGCGCCTCAAGCCATTGGGAATAAATTTACAAAAAGCAGGATTAACCAATACAATAACAACATTAATGGATGGAAATCGATTCAAAGGGTTTCAATTTGACCGAATCCTAGTGGATGCTCCATGTTCTGGAACAGGGACAATAAGGAAAAGTCTGAAAACCCTGAGAATATGGAACCCCAACATGATCGGAAGATTATGCATGACACAAAAGAGTCTAATAAATAATGCATTTAACAATCTCAAGAAAGGGGGAATTCTTGTATACAGTACATGTAGTATGGAACCAGAAGAAAATGAAGAAGTTGTTTCTTATTTACTTGAGAAATACGATAATGCCAAAATACAAGAGATAGTTCTGCCAATAAATAGAAGTAAACCAATAAGATCTTTCAATAATAAAAAATATCACAAAGAGATAAGTAAGTGTTTGAGAATTTGGCCACAGGATAATGATACAGAAGGATTTTTTATCGCAAAAATTAAAAAAACCTAACATTTTTATAGTCTAATAGTATCCAATTATTAAAAAGAGGTTGATGAATGGATAAAAGAAAAGAATTTATTCTATGGTTTGATCAGATAGTTATAGAAGATGTCCCTTTAGTTGGTGGAAAAAATGCATCTCTTGGAGAGATGTATAAAAATCTGACACATAAAGGTGTAAAAGTTCCAAATGGTTTCGCAGTTACATCAGAAGCTTATAGATATTTCTTAAGGGAAGCAAAAATTGAAGACAATATAAAAGAGATATTATCAGACTTAGATACTTCAAATATGAAGAACCTTTCTGAACGGGGCCATAAAGTAAGAGAACTAATAAAAACTGCAGACTTCCCAGATGTCCTTTCATCAACAATAAAAAACGCATATGAACACCTTTGCAGACAATATGGCCAATTAACTGATGTAGCTGTAAGAAGTTCTGCAACCGCTGAAGACCTTCCAGATGCAAGCTTTGCAGGCCAACAAGAAACTTTTCTAAACATAAAAGGAGAATCACAATTAATGGATGCATGCAGGAAATGCTTTGCATCTTTATTCACAAACAGAGCAATATCTTATCGTGTTGACAAGGGATTTGATCACTTCAAGGTTGCCCTTTCAATAGGGGTTCAAAAGATGGTGAGATCTGATTTAGCTTGTTCTGGAGTTATATTTACAATTGATACTGAATCTGGATTTAAGGATGTTGTATATTTAACTGCAGCATATGGGCTTGGAGAAACTGTAGTTCAGGGGGCAGTGAATCCAGATAATTACTATGTGTTTAAACCTACATTAAAGCTTGGAAAAATGCCAATTTTAAGCAAAAAAGTGGGTGAGAAAAAGATAAAGATGATATATAGTGAGGAAGGCAGCGCAACAACAAAAAATGTAGCAGTTCCAAAGAATGAAAGGAAAAAATATGTTCTTACAGATGAAGAAATACTCACTTTATCAAAATGGGCCTGTATTATCGAGGACCATTATTCAGAAAAGGCAAAACATCACAAACCAATGGACATCGAATGGGCAAAAGATGGAAGAACAAATGAATTATTTATAGTTCAGGCAAGACCAGAAACTGTCCAGTCACAAAAAAATGCAGCAGTATTAGAACAGTATATCCTAAAAGAAAAAGGAAAAGTGTTGGTAAAAGGTCAGAGCGTTGGAGAAAAGATTGGCCAAGGAAGAGTCCATATAATCAAAGATGTGCATAATATCGCCCAATTTAGAGAAGGTGAAGTTCTTGTTACTGATATGACTGACCCTGATTGGGAGCCCATCATGAAAAAGGCATCAGCAATAGTTACAAATCGAGGAGGGAGAACATGCCACGCAGCAATAATATCAAGAGAATTGGGAATAACCTGCGTTGTTGGAACTAATAATGGAACCGAATTATTATCAAAATCAAAAGAAGTTACTGTTTCCTGTGCAGAGGGAGAGCAAGGACTTGTTTATGATGGAATATTGAATTACAAAGTAGATATAATAAATTTAAAGAAAATTCCAAAAACTAAAACAAAAATCATGATGAATCTGGCAAACCCAGAGATGGCTTTTGAAAAAAGCTTCATACCAAATCAAGGAGTTGGATTGGCAAGAGAAGAATTTATAATCACTGATTACATCAAGATACACCCCCTAGCATTATTGCATTTTGATAAGGTTGAAGATTCTGCTGTAAGGGATAAAATAAATGAAATAACCTTTAACTACAAGGACAAAAAACAGTTCTTTATTGATAAACTTGCAGAAGGCATATCAATGATTGCAGCCGCATTTTACCCAAAAGAGGTTATTGTAAGATTATCTGATTTCAAAAGCAATGAATATTCAAATCTTATAGGCGGAAAACAATTCGAGCCTATAGAAAATAACCCAATGATAGGTTGGAGGGGCGCATCAAGATATTATTCTGAGAAGTACAAAGAAGCATTTTCACTTGAATGCATTGCATTAAGGAAAGTAAGAGAAGATATGGGTTTACACAATGTCAAGGTTATGATTCCATTCTGCAGGACAATAGAAGAAGGAAAGAAAGTATTGCATGAAATGGAGAAAAACGGATTAAAGAAGGGAAAAAATAATTTGCAGGTCTATGTAATGTGTGAGATACCAAGCAATGTTATCTTAGCAGATGAATTTTCTAAAATATTTGATGGTTTTTCAATTGGATCAAATGATCTAACTCAGTTGACTCTTGGTTTAGATAGGGATAGTGAATTAGTCTCTTCAATTTATGATGAGAATAATGAAGCAGTTAAAAGATTAATAAAACATGTTATAGATATTGCTAAGAAAAATAAAAGAAAGATTGGGATATGCGGACAGGCACCAAGTGATTTCCCTGAATTTGCTGCATTCTTAGTTGATTGCGGCATAGACAGCATATCATTAAATCCAGATACCATCATAAAAACAACTCTGCGCATAGCAGAAGAAGAAAAAAAGCTCAAAATGAGGTAATATAAATTTTGTTAAAATGAGAATAGCAATAAATGGTTTTGGAAGAATTGGAAGGATGACCTTTAAGGTAGGCCTAGAAAAAGGAATAAGGATAGTTGCTATTAATGATTTAACAGACACAAGAACATTAGCAAACCTATTGAAATATGATTCTGTTCATGGAAGATTTAACGGAACAGTTGACTACACTGATAATTCATTGATTATCAACGGAAAAGAAATTCCTGTTTTTGCTGAAAAGGATCCAGAGAACTTGCCATGGAGTGAATTGAGCGTTGATATTGTTGTTGAAAGTACTGGTTTTTTCAGAACATTTGAGTTAGCATCAAAGCATATAACCGCAGGAGCAAAAAAAGTATTGCTTAGTGCACCAGCAAAAGGAGAAGGAGCAAAAAAAGTAAAAACAATTGTTCTTGGGGTCAATGAACATACATATAGGAAAGATAAGAATGATATAATAAGTAATGCTTCCTGTACAACAAACTGTTTGGCGCCAATGGTAAAGGTATTGAATGATAATTTTAAGATAATACGCGGATTTATTACTACAATTCATTCTTATACTACAGATCAAAGTATTGTGGACTCTCCCCATAAAGATCTAAGAAGGGGCAGAGCAGCAGCCATAAACATGGTTCCAACAACAACAGGAGCAGCTGTAGCAATTGGTTCTGTTATTCCTTCATTAAACGGAAAATTAGATGGTATTGCAATTAGAGTACCAACCCCTAACGGATCTATTACTGATTTAACTTGTGTTCTAAAGAAAAAGACAAATGTTGAAGAAATCAATAAGTTGTTCAAGAATGTCTCCAAACACCATATGAAAGGAATATTGGAATATAGCGAAGATCCTTTAGTAAGTACAGACATAATAGGAAATCCACATTCATGTATATTTGATTCTCAATTAACCCATGTAAAGGGAAATATTGTAAAAATATTGGGATGGTATGATAATGAATGGGGATACTCCTGCAGGATGATTGATCTACTGAAAATAATGCTATGAGATTCTTGAATTCAGCCAAAATAAAAGATAAGAGAGTTCTGTTAAGATTGGATCTGAATGTTCCTTTAGATGAAGTAGGAAATATAACAGATGATAACAGGATAAGAAAATCCTTGCCAACAATTAATTATATTCTTAAAAAAAATCCAAAACAGATTATAATCATTTCCCATTTAGGAAGACCAAAAGGCAGAATAATATCAAAACTCAAACTGATAAAAGTATCCAGAAGATTAAGAAATCTATTAAAACGGGATGTAACCAAGACAAGAGACTGCATAAACATTAAATTACCTTCAACAAAAATAATTGTTCTTGAGAATCTACGCTTTCACAAAGAAGAAAAGAAAAATAATATTTTATTTGCAAAAAAACTATCCAAATATGCAGATATTTACATCAATGATGCCTTTGGAACAGCACACAGAAAACATGCATCTAACAATGCAATAACAAAATTCCTTCCAAGTTATGCTGGTTTATTGATTAAGGAAGAACTAGAAAAACTAAATCTGAGAAAATCAAAAAAACCAATAATGGCAATACTTGGTTTTGCTAAACTTTCTGACAAGATTGACTTGCTTAAATCATTACTGAAAAAAGTTGATAAGGTTATATTTGCAGGATTAGTTACATTTACATTCATTAAAGCTCAAGGTTATGAAATTGGTTTAACTCAAATAGATACAAAAAAACTCAGGACAGCAAAACTCCTTCTGAAGAAATATAAGGACAAGATAGTTCTTCCGGTTGATGTTAAAGTAGCTATTAATACAAGCTCTAAACCAATAACAGTTTCAATAAAAAAGATTCCAGACAAATATATTGGATATGATATTGGTCCAGAATCCTTTAAATTGTTCACAAAACATCTAAGTAAAGCAAAAACAATTTTTTGGAATGGCCCCCTTGGAATGTTTGAAAATAGAAACTATGCAAGATCAACACATAAAATGGCAAGATTTTTGTCAAAGAAAAGGGCAAGGATTATAGTTGGAGGGGGAGATACTGCAAATGCCGTCAAGAGATTTGAGAAAGAATTTTATCACATAAGCACAGGTGGTGGGGCATCATTAGAACTTATTTCCGGAAAAAAACTTCCTGCCATTATTGCATTAGAAAACAATTCAAGAAAATTTAAGTAATAAGACCACACTACAACATATTTATTTTTCTGCAAGATTATTCAATACTTCGCCAAGTTTATCAAAATTATTTCCAATTCCAGTCCAATCTTGTTGATTCATAGAATCAAGAATTAAATTATAATAACTATTTGCTTCTTCAATCAATTCTCCTTCATTCTTTCCTTCAAATCCACCGCTAATAAATTGACCTTCTCCAATATTCTTTCTGCCTTTAAATAATGCATTTAAAGCTGAACCAATACTCTTTTCCATTACAACACGTTCACCATCAGACATCAGTACCCTTTTTAATTCAGGAAGCTGACCGGTTTCTGCTTGGATATATAATGGCTCAACATAGAGGATACTATTTTCTATGGGTATCACAAGAAGATTCCCCCTTGTAATTCTTGAACCTTGTTGAGACCATAATGTTAATTGTTGTGAAATTTCAGAATCTTGATCAAATTTAGCTTCTATCTGTGATGGTCCATAAATTAATTTGTCTTTTGGGAATTTATATAGCATTAATTTTCCATAATTCTCCTCATCAGATCTAGCAACCATCCACGCAATCATATTATCCTTTTTTATGGGTGTAAAAGGAGTCATCAGTATAAATTCTTCCTGTTCTTCTCCTGGAAGCTTCATTATCATATAATAAGGTTCCATCTTTATCTGCTGACCCACACCATAAATCTCTTTTGGAATCTGCCACGCATCCTCTTTATTATAATACACAGAGATATCATCCATATGATATGTGCTGTATATCTTAGATTGAATTTCAAAAAGATCAGTAGGATATCTAATATGTTTCTTAAGACCTTCAGGCATATCTTCCAGCACTTTGAATTGTTTTGGAAAAATTCTTGTGTATGTCATCATTAAAGGATCAGAAATATCTGTAACATAATAATCAATTTTTCCATTATATGCATCAACAACAACCTTTATTGAATTTCTGATATAATTTATAGGGCCATATCTTTCTGAATATGGAAAATTCCCAGATGTAGTATAAGCATCCTGAATCCAAAACAAGTTTCCATCATTAATCACTAAATAAGGGTCCCTATCCAATTTTAAGAAAGGCGTAATCATTGATATTCGTTCTTGTATGTTTCTATAGTACATTATTTTACTATCATAAACAATATCTGAAGATAGCATAATTTTAATGTCTCCAAATCTAATTGCTATTAATAGTTTCTTAATAAATGAATCAATCCTAACCCCACCACTCCCGTCATAATCAATGTATTTGTTTTTATTTCCCTTTGGATAATCGAATTCATTTGCTTTTGTATTTACTAATACAAAGTCATTATCTTTTTCTCCATAATATATTTGTGGTTTAGATATCTTTAAATCAATATCATCTATAGTATAAGTTGGAGGAATATCTTTTATGAAGAAATTAGGTAAACCTTCTGATGTTACTGAATTTACTGGACTCATTACCACCCCAAAACCATGAGTATAAACCAAATGTAAATTAACCCATGTTTTTGCATTTTGTGCAATTTGATTCTGATTTAATTCTCTTGGTGCAATCATAACTTGTGTATATTTTCCATCTATCTCATATCTGTCGATATCAATTCCTGAAAGATCATAATACAATCTTATCTCTTGAGTTTGCTTATATGTTTGAGTTAAAGGTCTCCAATCTAATATTCGTATATTATCAATAGTTCCAGTCGCTCGATTAATCGCCTGAGGATCGAAATGCTCATCAACAGAAAAATCTTTTTCTTCTACCTCAGATAAACCATAGGCTATTCTGGTAAATTTTATATTATTTTCAAGATAGGGTGTTTCTAGGTTAACCTCATTTGGTTCAACTACTAATGATTGAACTATCCCCGGGATAACAATTGGCCCCATAAACATAAATAAGATATAAATAATTAAGAAGTACATAAATATGTGTCTTTTTTTTAGTTTTGGGTTCTTTGAAAAATAAAATATTCTGATAATAAGCAAGATTGAAACCATAATTGCAAGAACCATTAAAAATTTAACAAGTGGCAAATATGCAATAACATCTGAATATCCTGCACCAACAACAACACCCACCTTTGAATACATTATTGAAAAGCGTGAAAGATAATGTCTAATTGCAAGAAATATAAAAAACAATGAGCCAAGAATCCCTAAATGAATATTTGCATTTCTTTTAAACTTTGGAAATGTTTTTTTAATATTGAATTGGTTTTCTGGAATTTGTCCAGTATGAATATCTGGCTCACTAAATCCCATCTTAATTGAGGGTAAATAATAACTTAACATTAAAATTCCTGTAAAGATTACACAGCCAATAAAGAATCCCCATAAACTCAGAAAGAAAGGCAAAGAAAACATATAAAAAGAAACATCTTTTAGGAATATAGGATCCTTAAGATTGAAAGGAACTTGATTGATATATTGTAAGATTACCATCCATTTTGAAGAAGCAATAAGCCCCATTATAAAGGAAAAGATCAAAAGGAAGAGGCGTATAAATTTAGAAGAGATAAATCCTTTTTCTTTTTTACTAAATCTTGAAGCAATCCAAAGATTGGCCCCTGCAAATAATAAAAAGAGGGATACACCAATAAAAAATAATAAAATTCTTGATTTTAATATCGTTAAGAATATCTGAGAAAAACCTAATGCATCAAACCAGAAATAATCTGTTAAAATTTTAGATAAACCAGATACTGAAAAAAGAAATATAATTCCTATAAAAAGAATAATTGATTGTATCAAATTGTTTTTAGCCACTTTATGAATTCCCTCACATATGTAGTTATTTCTACTTCTTTTTAAACTTTGCTTAAATGTATATTAATCTAGCTTAATTGTTTATATTATTGTAATCCTCTTGCCTATCCTGCCAAGCACACTCTTTTCTAAATCTTTCTTTAACGCTTTCATATCAATACCTTCCACTTCTTTTGTCATACCATCGATCTTATCTTTAGTTAATTTAAGTTTATCATCATAATTATATAATTCCTCTTTTATTCTCTCAACTTCTTTAATGGTTGTAGATACTTCAATTACAGATTTTAATTCACTTAACTCATCTTTTACCTCATTATATCTTCTTAAGAATCCCCTAAAATAATCAGTGTTTAATCTATCTAACTCATTTAATATCTTCTCCATCTTTTTATCTTTCAGTTCAATCTTCCCATCTATAATTGAGGTCTTCATCTTCTCCAACAATTTAACTACATTTAATTCTGAGTCCTTCAATAATGTTTTCAGAGAATTAGTTAAATATTTCCCAGCCAACTCTTTCTCCAAAGTAATCCGTTCATATTTCTTTAAGGCTGGTTCAATTACAGAAAAAGAGTGCCATAATTCTTTTTCTAATTCCTCCAGATTTTGTTTCAATGTTTTTTTACTATCAATTAATCCAATAACTTTCTTATATTCTGCCTCAGTCTTAATTTTCTTTATTTCACTGATATTTTCAGCTATTTTTTCCTTTAACGTTCTTAATTCACTTGTTCTTGATTGAATATTATCTTTAATCTCAACTTTTCTTATTCTTTTTTGCTCTGTTCCTCTTATTTTATGTTTTAATTCACTGATTCTTTCCATCTTTGCATTTTTTAAAATAGATTTGGCATCCTTAACTAATTTACCCATATCTCTTACATTCTCTGCAACATTTCTAACTTCTTCTCCAAAGAATTCCTGAAGAACCTGGTGCCCTTTTAATGTGCTCTTACCAAAAAACTCCAAATCCATATCAAAAGAATCACAATACTCAATAATTTTATCAAAATTCCCTGGTAAATTAACTTTCTCAATCAACATATTCACTTTTTGTATATAGGTTGATCTGTTCCCATCAATAATCTGTTTGACTCGTTCAGGAACATTCTTATTCCTAAGTTCAGCTTTATCCAACGCCCCAATATTTTCTTTTGATTTTTTCTTTTCCTTATTTATTTTCTCCTTTATACTTTCTAATTTAGATGTTACATTATCAACCATATCTTTAGAATAAGAATCAATCCAACCATCCAATTCATCTAGCTTTATCTCTTTTATTTCTTCTTTCTCTTTGGAAAACTTTTTTAAAAAATCAAATACCCCCATATATTACTGAATACCCCTTTAGTTTAAATATCTTTTTGAACAAAAAGATTATAAACCACTTTCCTATATTATTATCATGGTTAGAAAACACAAACAAAAACCAGTAAAATTCCAGAAAATAGCCATTGAAAGAATTAAAATACTTTTTGAACAGGCAAAAGAAAACTTTTCTTTAGACCCAAAACTTTCAAACAGATATATAACATTAGCAAGAAAGATAGCAATGCGCTATAAGGTAAAGATTGAATCTAAATACAAAAGACAGTACTGTAAACACTGTTATACCTATTTTATGCCCTCTAAAACATGCAGAGTAAGAACTAAAGATGGAAAACTTGTATATTCTTGTTTTAAATGTAAGCGGTTTAGTAAATTTGTGTACAAATAACTTTATATACTTCTCTCACATAATTTTCTAAATGGAATTTATTCAATTCTTGGCACCAATAATTGCATTCTTAGGATTTCCAATTGGTTTGTTTTTATCATTCTTATCTCCAGAAGAGATGAAACCTGGAAAAAAATATTTTAAACTACTTCAAAATCTATTATTAGTGTTCATATTGTTCTTTGTCTTTGATTATTATGCAATCCCCTTATTAATCTCAATAGTATTAACAGTAGCAGTATTTTTAGGGGTATTTTATTGGCAGAATAAACATAAAAGCGTTATTATTTACTTGATTTTGGCAGTTTTGATATACCTCTCATCTAAGGATACATCATTATTTGCTATAGAATCCTCTTTGATTTTTATATATGGAATTCCTGCAGGATCATTACTTAAATCTAAAAAGAAAGACGCCATAAAAATAATCGTAAAACATTCTATCTTTGTTGTCCTAGCTATTTTACTTCTTTTGTTCTTTTAGAGATAGAAAATAATGTTAGAAACAAGTATTCCGAGCATAGATCCAACAATAACTTCTTTAAATCTATGACCTGTAACTTCTTTTAGATGGGTCTTAGCAAGTTTATTGATCACTTTTGCATGCTCCCCAATCAAAAATCTTGATCCAAAAGAATCCCTCATTACAACTAATGCAAAGACAAAACTTACTGCGAACAAGCTAGTTAAACCTTGGTTAAGATAAACTGCAGCAACTAATGAACTAACAATTCCTGCATGAGAACTAGGCATATGTCCTGTTGCAAGTAAATATTTCCACTTGAATTTCTTTTTTTTAAAACCTATGATTATCCCTTTTGAAGTCTGAGTAATTATCCATGCTAAAAAACAGCTGATAACAATCTTATTTTGGATTAATTCTAAAATCATAAAAATAATTAAAATACAATTCATTTATAAATGTTAGGGAAATCTTTTTAGTTGAAAAGTCGAAGACTTGAAATCTTTAAAGATTCAAAATCTTTTTAGTCGTTGAGCGAAGTGAGACTACTATAAAGATTCAAAATCTTTTTAGTCGTTGAGCGAAGTGAGACTACTATAAATTTTTCTATAAAATGGTGTTTTATGGAAAACTTTTTATGTCTCCCCAATAACTTAAGATTATGATATACACTATTATCGATTGTTATACAGATGAACCTTCTGGATTGGGGGTTCCACCCTATTTGGGAACCTTTCCCAGATATATCTATGGCGCACTTAAAGAACAAGGACATACACCATATTATCTGACAATAGATGATATACGTTTGTGGAAAAGATTTGATTCTAAAGCTCCAGATAAAAGCAAAGAGAAAAAGACAAACACCAGAATATACAATCTAACAAAAAATTATAAAGATGTTGAACAGATATTAAAGAAAACAAATACATTAATCATTGTTTCAGGAGTAAATGTGCCTGGAAAATATTTGAGTGCAGTACCAGGAACTTTGCCAGAGATAACTAATTATATTAAAGATTTAAGATGTAATAAGATTCTTACAGGAACAGCAGCATTATTTGGCTCAAGATTAGAGGGTGGAAAAAAACCAGAATCTTTTGATAGGTCTGTTTATAATCTTATAGATTTTGATTATCTTGATATAAACAACTATAAAAAAATAAAAGCAAAAAAAGGAGCTGAAATATTGAAACAGATTCCTTGGACATCAATTGTTGAGATTGAGATGGGTAGGGGCTGTGATATTGGTAAATGCAGTTTCTGCACAGAGCCAATCAAGAGCAGAGTGCAGTTCAGAGAGACCGATGATATTATTGCAGAATTAAAAGAAATGGATAAACACGGAGCAGAACATTTTAGATTTGGAAAACAGACATGCTTTTTCTCTTACAAAAATGGAGATGTAAAGGAGATAGAGAAACTGCTTAAAGCAGCTGCAAAATTAAAGCCGAAAACCCTTCATATTGATAATGTCAATCCAAATAAAGTTCTTTGGCCAAATGGAAAAAAGATAGCTAAATTGGTTGTCAAATACTGCACACCAGGAAATGTAGCTGCATTTGGTGTTGAATCTTTTGATAAAGAAGTAGTTAAGAAAAACTGTCTGAATACTACCCCCCTTGTAGCATATAAGGCAATTAAGGTGTTAAATGAGATTGGAGCAGAACGAGGAAGCAATGGACTTCCAAAATTACTTCCTGGAATAAATATAATTTTTGGCCTTATTGGAGAATCAAAACAAACACAAAAAGAAAATATGAAAAATCTGCAACAGTTTTTAGATGAAGACTTATTATTAAGGAGAATAAATATAAGGCAAGTAACTCCTTTTGAAGGTACAACATTATATGAGGTTGCAGGAACAAAATTCATAAAAAAGAACAAAAGACATTATTGGAGTTGGAGAAGACAAATAAGACAAGAGATAGATTTTCCTATGCTTCAGAAATTAGTTCCAAAAGGTACAATATTGAAAGATATCAGAATGGAGATTTATGACGGAAAAAACACCTTCGGCAGACAATTCGGAACATATCCTTTAGTTGTAGGCATAAAAGGAACAAGGTTAGAGTTAAATAAATTCTATGATGTTAAAGTTGTTGACCATATGCTGAGAAGCATTGTTGCTGAGCCTATAAAACCATAACTTTTTTAAACACAATATTAGTTCTTTCTCTTTGATGCCCCGGTAGCTTAGCGGTAGAGCGTTCGGCTGTTAACCGAAAGATCGCCAGTTCGATCCTGGCCCGGGGCGCTTTTTTGGGCCCGTGGCTTAGTCTGGTAGAGTGCCCGACTGATAATCGGGTGGTCCCGAGTTCAAATCTCGGCGGGCCCACCATTTTCATTGGACATCTGCGCATAAACCTTATAAACAATCTTTCCTTGTTCACTACAATGGTTAAACAAACACTAGCTGAATCTGCAATTGATCTCGCCTTAGAGACAATAAACATGAAAAAACAGGCATTAATATTTGCAAATACAAGAATGTCTGCAGAAAAGACTGCAGAAGATTTGGCAAAAAAACTCAAACAGCCAGATAATCAAGAATTATTAGAACTTGAAAATAAGATTCTTAATGCCCTTAGTTCTCCAACAAAACAGTGCAAAAGACTATCACAATGTGTTAAAAATGGTATTGCATTCCATCATTCTGGACTTTCTCCAGTTCAAAGAGACCTTATTGAAGAAGCTTTCAGAAGTGGATCAATCAAAGTTATCTGCTCAACACCAACACTAGCTTATGGATTAGATCTACCAGCATTCAGGGTTATTTTAAAAGATCTAAAGAGATTTACTTCAAGAGGACTGCAATACATTCCAGTTCTAGAATATCTGCAGATGTCAGGTAGAGCTGGTAGACCAAAATATGATACTTATGGGGAATCAATAGCTATAGCCAATGCAAAAAAATCAAAAGAAGAGATAGAAGAAACATATCTCAATGGGGAGCCAGAGACAATATATTCAAAATTAGCAGCAGAACCAGTATTAAGGACTTATATTTTATCATTAATTGCAACAGATTTTACACCTACAAAGAACAAATTATCTGATTTTTTCAGCAAGACTCTTTGGGCTCATCATTATGGAGATATGTGGGAGTTGGAGAGAATAATCAACAAAATGCTTGATTTACTTGAAGAATGGGAATTCATAAAGATAGAAGGAGACAATGATTTTAGTGCAACAAATGAAGATACTGAATTAAAAGCAACAAAACTAGGAAAAAGAGTTGCAGAATTATATTTAGACCCATTGACAGCCAATTACTTCATAACCTGTTTACAGACAGCAACATCAACAAACACCGAGCCCTTTTCATATCTACAGATGATTTCCCATACTTTAGAGTTAAGACCCTTGTTAAGGGTAAAGGTAAAGAATCAAGATATGATAGATGCTGCATTAGTGAGATATGATGATAACCTATTGGAAGATTACTCTACATATGAATTTATGTATGATGACTACAGTGAATTCCTCAATTCAGTGAAGACAGGATTATTCTTCAATGATTGGATAAATGAAAAAAACGAAGAAGTATTATTAGAAAAATTTGATATACGTCCAGGAGAGATAACAATGAAAAAAAATAGGGCAGATTGGTTATTATACACTTGCTCAGAATTATCTAAACTTTTAGGATTTCATGCATTGTTAAAAGATCTTCAAAAACTACGATTAAGATTAAAATACGGGGCAAAAGAAGAACTATTACCATTGCTTAAATTCAAGAACATTGGATGCGTAAGAGCAAGAAAACTCTACAATAACAATATAAAGAATGTGGCTTCAGTAAAAAGATCAGACTTTATGAAAATAGCTCAGCTTCTTGGTTATAATATTGCCATAGACATAAAAAAACAAGTAGGCCAGGATTTCAGCAAATTAAAAGTAAAATCAACAAAAAGAAAAGGCCAATTAAGTTTAAATAAATATTAGCGTCTTTTATCCATAAAATGATGGGAACTTCTCTTGATAACATAAAGTCTTCTCATTGTTTTTATTAATTGGGTTTTACTCTTAAAATCATATGCTCCTTCTAAATCCTCTCCATGATAATGCCTTAATATCATATCCCCAAATAATCTGGCAGTTCTAAGTACTGTAGAATTTCTCTTAAATCTGAATGATCTATTATCGCTGATAAATGGTCTTGTATTTGTGACAATAAATTCTTTCGCATTTAACTTTGCTAATCTATTTTGAATACTTTCATAACCTCGTCCACTCATAACTGAGTGAGTAAAATAAAAGAAGTAGTCTT
This sequence comes from Candidatus Woesearchaeota archaeon, assembly GCA_019322735.1. GTDB lineage: Archaea > Nanobdellota > Nanobdellia > Woesearchaeales > BS150m-G63 > BS150m-G63. The sequence goes on from JAHWIG010000003.1 coordinate 39,136, forward strand.
TTGGATTTCCAAGCCCATGATCTCTGTGAGCATTATTCAACCAATCAACAGTTCTGATTATTGTACCACCAGTATCAATGATATCATCTGGAAATATTATTGTCTTTCCATCAAGACTGTCAGCATTTTCTAATCTTGGATTATCAATAGTAACTTCATCTGGTTTGTTTGGCACTTTTCTTGCTTTACTGAGATAAAGCATCCCAGCATTATCCAAGTACAAGGCATCTCTTAATTTTTCTGAAAATCTTCTAGATCCTTTGTCTGGAGATACAACAACAATATTCTCTCCATTGTTCTCTATCTCAAGAGATGATTTAGTCAATAGATAATGAGCCAATAAGCTGTATGGCCATACATCAAAAAACGCCTTTCCACCACTATTTCCCATTGCTTTCTCATAATACTGCTTTATCTTCTTATTATGTGAATGCAGTGTAATAACCCCATCTACCCCAGATTTTGCAAGAAGCCCTGCATACATTTTTGCAGTGTTTCCTTCTCCAACCATCTTCTTATCTTCAGCGGGTCCCCTATCCTGCCTGGAATAACTAAGATCAGTAGCAACTAAATATACTCCCTTTGCCCCATTTTCTTTTGCTGTACCAGCAGCAAGACATATTCTCATGCCAATATCCTGCGGATTCTGAAAAGGACCCTGTGTTGAGATTATATACACAGATTTATTATTAAGGTTCATCTGACTTTTATCTTCAAATCTAAATTTTGGACTATATTCCCCTCCTGAAAATATCCTGGGATCCATAACTGTTCCAATATCCTCATGCTGCCCAACATGCTCTGAAATCATCTGTGAGAATTCTTCATGAGTTCTTGAAATAGTTGCAACAACAATCCCCTCTAAATCAGTTGAGTTTTCCATCCCCAACATAACATAAACATCAATCCATTTTTATTTTTTACTGTTATTCAATAGATACAAACAGAAAGATAGATAATAGTGTAGTAAATTTTATAAACTTCTCATATCCTCCTTAAGATATGCTTGATAATGTAAGTTTTGGAAAACCAAATCACTATTTGCTTAGAAAACAAGGATTCACTCTTGTTGATATGCATTTACATTCTAATTATTCTGACGGATCTGCTAAAGTTTATTCATTAATAAAAAAAGCAAAAAAATTAGGAATAGGTTTAGCACTAACAGACCATAATGAGGTTGCAGGAGTATTAAAAGCATGGAAGAATCTCTCTGATGTCTTAATAATACCAGGAATGGAATTTACCTGTTCAGAAGGCTTCCATGTCCTTATTTATTTTTATAGCTTAAGAGAATTAGAAGAATTCTACATCAATCATGTAAAGAAAAATAAATCTCCACACCCTTATATGCTCACTAAATTATCATTCAATGATCTTATTGTGTGTCTTGAAAAATATAATTATGTAATATCTGCAGCACACCCATTTTCTCCAACAAGAATGGGATTATTCACAAACATAAAAAGAGGATATATTGAAGATAATGTATTAAGAGATGTACATTCTTTTGAAGTAATAGCGGGCTCACATTCAAGAAAGATGAACTACAATACAATAAAATGGGCATGGCAGATGAATAAATCCGTTACAGGTGGCTCAGATGCCCATACATTGATAGATATTGGAAATACCGTTACATACTCATCTGGATCAAATGTTGATTCTTTTTTAGACAATATTATCTCTAAAGATAATTTTGTCGTAGGAAGAGAACAGAAAAAACCAAATAAGATGCTGCAGTATGCAGTAACTGTCAAGAAACACATGAAATACTTAAGGCCCGCAATTAAATTACGCTATGATACGGCAATCAAAACTCCAATAAAACATTATGGCCCAAGAATAAAAGAGAAGATAAAGTCAAAGATTAATGGAAACCATTAGTTTTTATAAGGATTATATTAACTATTCTGCTATGCCCCATTAGTCTAGTCTGGATAGGACGCAAGCTTGCGGAGCTTGTAACCCGGGTTCAAATCCCGGATGGGGCGTTACTTATTGATATAATTATCAATAAGTTCATTAATTACATAAGCTTCACCAACAATAGTTCCAGTGATTAACCAAACAATAACCTCATCTTTAACCTTTTGATAAAGTGATTTATCTTCTTTAAGAACAACCTCTTTATTCTTCCTTTCAAACCCTTCAGCAAAATATATATCATATTCATATTCTTCCAATAATTCAATATTCTTGTAATTGTGATTATTAAATTCTTCTTCTTTTTTCACTAATATTTCTATCTCAGATTCTTCCATAGCAAAAACATAATATTTGGTTATATATTACTTTCCCTAAACGAAAGCTTTATTATCCATAAAAATTTCTCCAGAATATGGCAAAATATAAGATAGAATTTGACAGAGAGGCATGCATTGGAGCATTATCCTGCTATTCCGCAGCTCCAAAATTTTGGCCAAGATCAGATGACGGCAAGGTAGATCTTACAGGTTCAAAATTCAACAAAGATACAAAGAAATGGGAATTGATAATAACATCAAAAGACATTGACATCAATAAAGAAGCAGAAGAATCCTGTCCTGTTTTTGTAATCAAGATAACAAAGATTGAAGATTAGATTATTCCTTCTATGAATCCTTCTGTCTTGATTTCATCAATGATATGATGTTCCCTCTTACCACTTATATCATATCCATCCAATTTATCATTAAATTCTTCCAGATCTTTCATATCCTTAAAGATGCATTCAACCAAGAAATTAAACTCCCCACTTAAACGCAATAAAGAGTTAACATTCTGATTTGAAATAAGAAACTGCTTTAATTCTTCCTTTTTACCTCCACTTTTCAAAATGAAATTAACTTTTAGGTTGTATCCAATCTTTGAAAAATTAATCAAAGAAACATATCGCCTAATAACCCCTTTCTCTAACTTGCCCACATTATCAAAAACAGTACTCAATGGAATTCCGGTCTCTCGGCTTATTCTAGCCAGAGATTTCCTGGAATCTTTTCTTAAGTGGCTTAATATAGAAAGCCCGTTATTCCTAATCATCTTACAAAATAAGAATAAGAATAATTATTTATAAGCCTTTACAAGAAAAAACCGTAAAGATTACGAAAAAACTGAAAAAAATTTACTTCAGTTTATTATCAATATCTCTTGCAATGCTTCTCAACCCATCCAAGTATCTTACAAGATCTTTCTCTATCTCATCAATCAATGGCTCTAATTTTGCTTCCCTTAATATATATTTTCTCTGCTCAACTGCAACTAAACCAGATTCAATCAGTTTATTTATGTGGTGAATCACTGTGCCCCTGCTTAATCCAGATTTAAATGCAATCTCATCACTTGAAAGTCCTTTTCCAATCTTTGAAGATTTTAATAATTCAACAAAAATCCTGAAACAGCTCCTATCCTTATCCCTTAAATTGAATAATCCCAAAGAAGCTCCAAGCCATTGAAGTTCTTCATTAATCTCATTCCTCACTGGCTTCCTTATTTTTATTATGGTTATTTTTTGATAATGATTTGTCATAATCTAATATATCTTTCGATTATTTATAAAGTTTTTCGGAAAGCTTTATATATAAGTTGTTGCTTTTAAACAGTTTATGTTGATTTTAAATCAACAAAAGTAACAAATGACAGCAAAAAAACCAAAAAAAGAAAACAAGATAAAAGAATTGACAGAAACAGTTCAAAGACTTCAAGCAGATTTCGAGAATTACAAGAAGAGAACGGAGAAAGAGAAACAGGAATTTGTCAAGTACGCTTGCCAGAATATTGTCTTGGATTTACTTCCAATATTGGACAATTTTGAGTTGGCATTACAACATACTAAAAATCAGGAAGAATTTGTAAAGGGAATCGAGCTTGTTTATGCAAATTTTATAGATGTTTTAGAGAAAAAAGGGCTAAAACAGATAAATTCCATAAATAAAGAGTTCAACCCTGTGATGCATGAAGCATTGATGCAGGAAACATCAAAAGAAAGCCCAGGAACAATTATAGAAGAGTTCCAAAAGGGATATATGATTAATGATAAAGTTATAAGACCAACTAAAGTAAAAGTGGCAAAGAGATAAAAAAATGTATTTTGATACACCATTGATTACAAAATCAACACCAGAAAAGGTCGCAATTAAATTCGGTGGAGAGTGTAAATGCGATCAATGCGCAAGACTCTGCATGTACGGATCATGTACATTAAAGCCAGGAGAGGAGAAAAAGATTGCAAAGTTTCTCAAGATACCAGTAAAAAAGCTTGTTAAAGAGCAGCTTGAAGAAGTAGAGAGATTTAACACAAAACTCCTAAGACCAAAAATACTGAGGAAAGACGGCAAACCATATGGACCTTGCATCTTTTTTGATAAAAAGAAAGGATTGTGCAAGATACATGAAGTTAAGCCAATACAGTGTAAGACATCAAGTGCCCATGAATATGGAGAGCAGCTTCACGCCTGGTTCATTCTGAATTATTTTGTGAACCCAGATGATCCAGAATCAATAAGGCAATACGCTTCCTACTTAAAGACAAACAAAACAATTCCAGGCGGATCTTTGCTTGAACTGGTTCCAGATAAAATAAAATTAAGAAAAATACTTAATCATGAAATATTGAAATAAAATAATTGGAGGTCATAAAAATGACAGATAAGAAAACAGAAAAAAAATCAAAGAAAAAAGAAAAAGTGGTTGGAAAGGCTATAGGAATTGATTTAGGTACTACATTCTCAGCAGTTTCAGTTATGGAGGCCGGGAAACCAACAATAATTCCTAATGCAGAAGGAGATAGAACAACTCCAAGTGTAGTTCTAATAAAAGATGGTGAGAGAATTGTTGGAAAAGTAGCAAGAAATCAATCAATCCTAAACCCAGAACATACTGTTAGAAGTATAAAGAGAAAAATGGGAAGCAATGAAAATATAACTATTGAGGGAAAGGATTATTCTCCTCAAGAAGTAAGTGCAATGATATTGCAGAAGCTTAAAGCAGATGCTGAAGCATACCTTGGGAGAAAGGTTACTGATGCAGTTATTACAGTTCCAGCTTATTTTAATGATTCTCAAAGACAGGCAACTAAGGATGCAGGAAAGATTGCGGGCTTAAATGTATTAAGGATAGTCAATGAACCAACAGCAGCATCTTTGGCTTATGGAATGGACAAAGGACAAGACCATACAATACTAGTTTTTGACTTTGGTGGTGGAACATTTGATGTGTCTATCCTAGAACTAGGAGATGGCATATTTGAAGTAAAAGCAACTTCTGGAAACAATCATCTAGGTGGAGATGATATTGACGATTTACTTGTTGATTGGATGGCAAAAGAATTCAAGAAAGAAAACAAGGTTGATCTAAGGGAAGACAAAACAGCATTACAGAGGTTAAAAGAAGCTGCAGAAAAGGCAAAAATAGAATTAAGTACGTCGCAGAAAACATCAATTAATCTGCCTTTTGTGACTGCAACAGATACTGGACCAAAACACCTCAATACAGAACTAACTAGAGCCAGATTTGAAGAGCATATCAGTGAAATTCTTGACAAACTAGAAGGTCCAACTAAGCAGGCAATGAAGGATGCAAAAGTAACAGCTAAAGATATTGATAAAGTGCTTTTGATTGGGGGATCTACAAGAATTCCTGCAGTTCAGAAGATGGTCAAGGATATAACCGATAAAGAAGGAGACAAATCTGTTAATCCTGATGAAGCAGTATCATTAGGGGCAGCAATCCAGGCAGGAATACTTGGTGGAGAAGTTAAGGATATATTGCTATTAGATGTAACTCCCTTAAGTCTTGGTATAGAGACTCTTGGTGGAGTTTTAACTAACTTAATTGAGCGCAATACAACCATCCCAACAAAGAAATCCAAAGTGTTTTCAACAGCTGCAGATAACCAGCCAGCAGTAACTGTCCATGTACTTCAGGGTGAAAGGCCAATGGCTGTAGATAATAAGAGCCTAGGAAGATTTGATCTTGTTGGAATCCCACCATCACCTAGAGGAATACCTCAGATTGAGGTTACATTTGATATTGATGCAAATGGAATTGTCAATGTTGGAGCCAAGGATTTAGGAACAGGAAAACAGCAGCAGATAACAGTTACTGGGAGTTCTAATCTTTCTGAAGATGACATAAGTAAGATGCAGAAAGAAGCAGAAGAGCATGCAGATGAAGACAAGAATAAGAGAGAAGAAGTAGAGACAATCAATCAGGCAGATACTCTTGTCTATACAAGTGAGAAGATGTTCAAGGAAATGAAAGGAAAGGTTGACAAGAAAAAGCTTGAAGAAATCAATAAAGATATAGATTTATTGAAGAAATTGCTTGAGCCAGAGAAGAAAGACGTAGATAAAATAAAGAAAAAGCTTGAAGAAATCAATCAAAAGATGCAGGTAGTATCTACAGAGATGTACCAAAAAGTAGCCCAAGAACAGGCAGCAAAGACAGCAAAAGCAGAAAAGAAGACTGAGAAGAAAGGAAAGGAAAAGGTAGTGGATGCAGAATTTAAGGAAAAGAAAAAGTAAATGGCTAAAGACTACTATGAAACTCTTGGCGTAAGCAAAGATGCGTCAAAGGAAGAGATAAAGAAAGCCTATAAGAAGCTAGCACTAAAGTATCATCCAGACAGGGCTCCAGAAGACAAGAAGAAAGGATATGAAGAGAAATTTAAAGAGATAAATGAAGCAGCATCTGTTCTAGCAGATGCTGATAAAAGATCAGATTATGATAGCTTTGGTTCTGGAGAAGGATTTAATTCAGGATTTGGTAATGATGATTACTCTGAGGTTATGGGTGGTGGCGTTAATTTTGGAGATATTTTTGATACTTTATTTGGTGGTGGTGGTAATCATGGCAATAGGCCTAGATCTCCTCAAAATGGTGCTGATTTAGGTTATAATTTAGAAATTGAATTAGAGGATGTTGTCCATGGTGGAAAAAAGACTATAAATATTACCAAATTAGAAGAATGCGAAAAATGTGATGGTTCTGGTGCAAAATCATCTTCTGATATAAAACAATGTGATAATTGCCAAGGAACTGGTTATCAAAGAAGGACACAAAGAACCCCTTTTGGTTTATTTAGTACAACAACTTCTTGTGGCCATTGCAAAGGTTCTGGAGAGATAATAACTACGCATTGTTCAGAATGCCATGGTAATGGGCGGGTAGAAGTAAATAAAGAAATAGAAATAGATATTCCAAAAGGGATCGATAATGGACTTAAATTAAGATTGACAGGGGAAGGTGATTCAGGAGATTCTGGTATTACAGGAGATTTATATGTTACAATTCATGTAAAACCACATGACATTTTTGAAAGGCAAGGAGATAACATTTGTCTTGAAACTCCACTATCATTTTCAGAAGCAGCTCTAGGCACAGAAATAGAAATACCTATAATAGATGGAAAAGCTTCACTTAAAGTTCCAGCAGGTACACAAACTGGTACTTTGTTCAATATGAAGGGAAAGGGAATCCCTCATCTTCAAAGTTATGGTTCTGGTTCTCAAATAGTTAAAGTTGTAGTAAAGACTCCAACAAATCTTACAAAAATACAGAAAGAACTACTGAACGAACTTTCAAAAGAAAAAGAACAAACATTATTTAAGAGAATAAGATCTGTTTTCTGAAATCAATATGAGTAAACTACCTTTTGAATCAATAAAAAGAAAGATAATTGTAAAGAAAGAAGCTGAAACTAATCCTGCATATGGAACACTTCCTAAAAAAAGGTCTGTTGAAGAACTTATTCGTTCAGGGGTTCTAGTAATAGATAAACCTCAAGGTCCAACTTCTCATCAAGTTGCTGATTATGTTAAAAAAATACTAAACCTAAAAAAAGCAGGCCATTCTGGAACTCTTGATCCAAATGTTACTGGTGTTCTCCCTGTTGCTCTTGAAGATTCTACAAAAATAGTTCAAGTATTGCTTCCAGCAGGAAAAGAATACATTGCACTTGCACATTTCCATAAAGAGGTTACAGAAGATCAAATAAAGAAGTCTCTTGACAATCATATTGGGAAGATAATGCAACTCCCACCAGTAAGATCTGCAGTAAAAAGGCAGTTAAGACAGAGAAGAGTTTATTATATTGATATTCTTGAAATAAATGGAAAGGATGTATTGTTTAGGATGGGATGCCAAGCAGGCACATATGTGAGAAAATTAATTCACGATGCAGGTAGAAAATTAGGTGGTGCACATATGGCAGAACTAAGAAGAACAAAAGCAGGACCATTTAATGAAACTGATTTGATTACATTGCAAGACCTTTCAGATGCACTTTATTATTACACAGAAGAAGGAAATGATAAATATATTCGTCATTGCATTAAACCAGTAGAATCAGCAATAGATCATTTACCAAAAATATCTGTTTTAGATACAACTGTTGATACTTTATGTCATGGTGCAGATTTAGCAATACCAGGAATTTCATTGATTGATTCTGGAATAAATCAAGGAGATATTATTGCTATCACTTCATTAAAGGGTGAACTTATTGCGTTAGGGAAGGCAAGATTATCTTCAGAAGAAATGACATCAAAAAATAAAGGCAGTGCTGTCAAAACATTTAGGGTGTTTATGGAACCTGGAACATATCCAGCAATAAAGAAATCAGTCAACAGTAAATAATCTAGAATCATTAACATCAAAGATTTTTGCACGAGCACCAGCATCTAACCAACCATGAGAATAATTTAAGCATGCAAATGAATTAACATAATCCTTTTTTTTATAAAAATATTCAGCATCTCGGATATATCTATCAATCATATCTAAAAAATCTTCGGCTACTTCTTTTTTAAAGTGCATTATGCCTTTCATGGTGTAATCTTTTTTCTTAATACTCTCTTTAGCTTTGAAATAAGCTTCACGTGTAATGGAGAAATATTTCTCCAGTTTTTCTTTTGTAATCTTATTTTTCATAATATTAAGAGAATTTAATCTCTTTTTAATTCTTTCTGTCCGAAACCTTTAAAAATTATTAATATTTATTAATATAAAAAGAGGTGAATGAGTTGAAAATATCATTCTTTGGAATTAAAAGGGCAGAAGCCTTTGAAAAAAGGCATATCAAGAATCGATTAAATAAACACAAGCTTTTATTCTTTAAAGAAACTATTAATGAAGAAGATATCAAGAAAGCAAAAAACTCTGATATCATCTCTGTTTTTATCAATTCAAAAGTAACTAAAGAGATATTAAAGAATTTTCCAAAACTAAGGATGATTGCAACCAGATCAACTGGTTTTGATCATATTGATCTCAAGACATGCAGAAGAAGAAAGATAGTTGTTGCAAATGTTCCATTCTATGGAGAAAACACTGTTGCAGAGCACACTTTTGGATTAATATTATCTCTTTCAAGACATATCCATAAATCATATGTAAGGACAATGAGGGATGATTTCTCAATTGAAGGATTGACAGGATTTGATCTGAAGGGAAAAACCCTGGGGGTAATTGGGGCAGGCCATATTGGATTGCATGTGATAAAGATTGCTAAAGGATTTGGTATGAATGTATTGGCATTTGATATGCATAAGAACAAATTTGTTGCAGAAGTTCTTGGATTTGAATATACTGATCTCGATACTTTGCTCAGTAAATCTGATATTATCACTTTACATACACCCTTGAACAAATACACCAGACACATAATCAACAAAAAGAATATTGAAAAGATCAAGAAAGGCGCAATACTGATTAACACAGCAAGAGGAGAGTTAGTAGATACAAATGCATTATATGATGCATTAATGAAGAAAAAACTTGCAGGGGCTGGTTTAGATGTTATTGAAGGGGAACAGATGGTAAAAGAAGAACATCAAAGACGCCATAAAGAAAAACACATAAAGTGGAAACAGCTGTTAAGGGATTATGAAATATTCAAGATGGACAATGTTGTTTTTACTCCACATAATGCATTCAACAGCAGAGAAGCAATAAGAAGGATAATTGATACAACAATTGATAATATTATTTCCTTTGCTAAAAAGAAGCCTAAGAACGTTGTTTCTTAGAAAAACTTATATATATCTAATACAAAACAATATAATATACTATTCATGAGGTGATATGATGTTTAATAAAAAAGGCGACTGGGACACACCAAAAAGTCTACCTGGCGTAATTCTCGGATTAATAATTCTAGCTATGGGAATATTCCCCTTATTAAATAAATTCGGAATTATTGGTTTTAATCTGCCATATACTCCAGCAGGAATAGTTCTAGAAATAATATTAACAATTGGCGGTATCTATCTAATAATAATGGGAATTATGGAAGATGTAGACTTTATGAAATGGGTAAGCATAGTAGCAGGAATTATTGTAGCAGTAATTGGAATAATTCCATTATTGGCTAATTTTGGCATAAACATAGCAATACCATTCCTAACATTTCTATATAGCCCATACTTATACTTAATCATTGGACTATTAATGTTAATAGGTGCGTTTTTAATGCCGTAAAAGAATTATTTATTTTTCTCTTTTTTTTTTGGCAATGGTCTTTTTACTGTTATAGGTAATAATCCCCTATCAAATTCAATTGTTGCAATCTCAATAGGGTTATACTTCACTTCTTCAAGTTCCTTTTTGTTTAATTTTACAAGAAAAGGAGCTCCCTGAGAGAGCTGTAATGCTCTGCTTCCAATCATCCGTGCTTTCTCATACTTAGTATGAACAATTTGCCCTTCTTCTTCTAAGTTCATAGGCATTTCCTCAACTCTTTAGATTTTTCTTTACTTATTTTGACCATTTCTTTTAATTCGTCCACTGTCAATACTCCAGCACCTCCTTTCTGCATAGCATGGATAGTTCCATCTGCAGCTGTTGCAACAGTCAATCTGCCGTCTATATCCTTTTCTTCGCCAGTAGTTGGATCAACAACAAAATTTTTTCCAATCTTTAATACTGTTACTGAGACTGGCTCAGATGTTAATGGTAATTTTGTCTTTGTCTTAGTGCCATAATCAACCTTATCTCCATCCAGTTTTGGAAAAACAGCATCCTTTACTGCCGCCAATGCAGCTAAAGCAGCAGCATCAAATAGATTTCCTTCATCATTCATAGGGATAATATCAATACTGACTATCCAGGATAGTTCTCCTTCTTTGATACAGAGTTTCTTAAAATCAATCATCTTACTTTCTCTTATTCCTCTGTCTACAACTCTTGCTAATTCAATAGCCTTTATTCCAGGCGGACCAAGTTCAAATTCAGGACTAGCTAGAGGAGTTAATTCTGCTCCAACCATTATTGTACCCTGATCTGGGCTGTCTGGATATGGCGCTCTTACTTCCATCTTTACTCCTGCAATGACTTCTGTTCCGCCAATCTTAACTCTAGAGGAACCTTCGGCATTCTTATAAACACCATATTCCACACTTACATTTCTAAACTCTAATTTCTTTCTTCCATCTAATCTTATATCTTTTTCTAATGCTTTTATCAAATGTTCTTTGTTTACTAATTCCATTTTATTACACCTTATATTTATCTTTTAATGCTTTTTGTTGAACAGCATAAATCTTATCACATGCTTTCTTTCCCATTTCAATAGCTTTAAACAGCTGTTGTTCTGTTATCTCTCCATCCATTTGAAGTAATGATACTTCCTTACTTCTTTGCAAAAATGCAAGAGGTACATCTGCAACTGCCCCATCAAATGCTTCTTCATCATAATTCAAATCAACTAATACTGCTTCATCAACTCTTCCTACAGATACTGATGCTACCATATCTTTCATCTTTAAGCCTGCATCAGCTAATGCCATAGAAGCTGCGCATATTCCTGCACATCTTGTTCCTGCATCAGTTTGTGGAAACTCAATGAATACATCCACAACTGAATTTGGAAATTCGTCCAAATCCAATACAGGAATTAATGCTTTCTCAATTACCATTGAGATCTCTTTTGACCTTCTGCTTCCGCCAGGCCTTACTCTGTCACCTTTGCTTGAAAAAGGAAGCATATTATAGTTAACTCTTAATATTCCCCTTTCAGGATCTTGTTTAAATCTTGGAAAAAGAGTTCTTGGACCATATACTGCTGCATACGCAATAGTATTTCCTATCTTAAAATAAGCAGAACCATCTGCTCTAGGAATAACTCCTGCTTTTGCTTCCATCTTTCTTGTCTCTTCAAACTTTCTTCCGTCTAATCGTTTTTTATAACTCATTTTTTAACACCTTTAATCTTCTTATCTAAATAAGCTTTAACTTTATCAGTTAACCCACTTACATGGGATTCTTTTTCAATCTTCTTTATGGCGTCAATTGCAATATTCTCCATTTGTGGTTCTCCAGAAATCCATACAATGCCATTTTGGCCAACTGTTATTCTACAATCTGTTGCTTCTTTTATCATTGATACCATTGATCCCTGTTTACCAATTATTCTTGGTACTTTATTTGAGTTAACCTCAATAAATGATCCCCCTTCAAGCTTTCTCAAGCCAGGACCCCTCATGCTTACATCAACAAGCTTCTGGCTTGTTACATTTGTTATTTTTGCTACGATAAAATCTCCAATATCATAAAATCTAGTCAGATCAGCTCCCCTCTGTATATAAGAGGATGTTGCTTCAGCTAAAGACATCATTGCAGAATATGCGCAATTTATTTCAAGTCTCCATGCACTCATTGCGACATCTATAACTTTTCCTATAATTGTGTCTCCCCTCTTTGGAGCATATCTTCCTGATAAAGGAATTATCTTTACTACTTTGCCTTCAACCATAACTAAACCTAGTTGAGAAGCAACAATTTTCTCACCATCTCTATATGTTCCTCTTGAGGGTAAATAATCCATTCCTGTAGCTAAATCTTCCCCAGGAATTACAACATCTCTTTCTTTTACTACTAAATTTCCCATTTTATTCCTCCGTGTTTTTAGGTGGAATAAAACTTGAAGACGCAAGTCTTCTTGTTTTATTTTCCTCCATTTACCTCACTTTAATATTTTTGATTCTAAATTTCCATGAACAACGTCATTTAATCTATCAAATAACTCTTGCTGCGTTGCTGCAGGAACTTCTACTACACATAACCAAGATCCGTCAGATAACCAGTCTTCTTTCTGTATCTTTACCAATCCTCTGACTACTGCATTAGCTTTTCCAGCATGTTCTGCAGGAATCTTTATCTCTATCTCTTTTACCTCAAAACTTAATGGTAAAACTGGTCTTATATTTTTGATTATGTCTTCTAATTGTTCTTTTGCAGATTTGAACTCATTTATATGTACTTTTGCCTCTGCAAAGGCATTTTCTATCCTTGTTGCAGGATGTGGCAGTCCAGTGCTAGGATCAACAGAATTCTTGTGAATCATATCAATAATCTCTTTCTTTTTATCCTCAATAAGTCCTTGCCTGTATTCAGCTGTTAATTGTATTTCTCCTTCACTTAAGATTATTTTTGCAACAACTAAACTATCTTCGCTATCAAATATTTCTTTTAATTTATGTTCAGAAGCCAATAATCCTTTTTTTGCATCAGAAAATATCTTCTCACTCTTTAAGATTTCGCTAATATCAACATCGTTTCCTTCTTTGAATTGAATGGCAAGACTAGGTTCGACTACAATCTCAAATATTTCTCCTTCTTTCTTTAATCTTGCTAGATTAAATTGCACTTTTTCGTGATCGTGTGTTATTCTTACCATTTTTCGAGCGTTTTTTAGTGATAAAAACTTGAAAAATTTATTCTTCTTGTTTTTCTAATGTTTTTATCTTTTTATAGATTTAATTACCTTGTCTATATCCTTTCTGCTTATTCTTGTGAATTTTTTATCCTCTTTTGTTATACAAACAGCATCTATTCTCTCAGCCTTGAATCCTTTTCCTAATGCCTTTCTCAATGATTTTATAGCAAGTTTTAATCCATCTTCAAGAGTCATGTCTTCTCTATAGTGTTTCTCCAGCATCTGTTCAACTTCTGTTTCACCTTCTCCAATTGCTGTTGCCTTGTATTGGAAGTAGATTCCAATTGGATCAGTCTCAAATAATTTAAGGCCACCTTCATCAACACCCGCTACCAGTAAGCTTACACCAAAAGGCCTTAATCCGCCACTTTGTGTGCATATCTGTTTTAATTGAGCAATATCCTTAACAACACTCAGTACATCAATAGTGTTGTTGTATGTAACTCTGTGCTGCTGTGCCTTTACTTGGGCATTTTCTATCAATACTCTGGCATCAGATAATATTCCAGAAGCAGTTGCCCCTATATTATCATCAATCTGCCAAATTTTTTCAACAGCTTCAGGAACAATTAATTTATTTATAATTCTCTTATCTGTTACCAGTAAAACGCCATCTTTACATACAATTCCGATAGCAGTTGATCCCTGCTTTACTGTCTTCTTAGCATATTCTACCTGCAATAATCTTCCATCAGGACTGAACATTGTAATTGTTCGGTCATACCCCATTGCTTGATGTGACATTGGATCCATTTTGTTTTTTGACCTCCGGTTTTTTGAGGGAACAAAGCCATGAAGACGAATTTTTTAGTCTTCTTGGTATCCTCACCCCAGATATTTATTCTCAGCTTTTTTTAATATTCCAGAGACGCCAATACTTCTCATTATAACATCCCCTTTATGAAATGAACATAATGCTGCCCTTAATTGATCAACATATTTGTAATGCACCTTCACTATTCCTCTTTGCTTAATCTTATTCCACTTATTCTTTAAAAATATTAAACCTGCCTTTCCCAAGCCGATTTCACCATGTAATCTTAGCATAAATTCTTCTATATCTTTCTCTGGAATTCCTGATAATTTTTTCTTTGAAATAACTTCAAAGACCAAATATCTTTTTTTTTCTCTTAAACTTGGTAATAGAGGTTTCATATTGTCTTTCTAGAGAAAAAGTAAACCTCATGCTTCTTTTTTTCTTTCTCTCTCTACCTAAAAAGGATTAATTTTGTGTTTATAAAGGTTTCGAAAACTCGATAGGGTTTAAAAAAACTCAGGAGAAGTATTATCATCAGTTTTTGAAAAAGCCTAGAAGACTTGTTTTACGTCTTGTTGGGTTCGAAAAGAAATATATTACTTCAACTTATGCAGTATCTCTCTTTCCATTTTCTTAAAAACTTTATGCAATGTCCTGGCAAAGTCCCAATCAGCATAACTAGTGCTAAATATTGTTGTTGGTGCAACAACCTTAGCATGAACATCATACTTTCTCTTGCCGCCTGCTTTTTTATACAGCTTAATATCTACCTGTAAAGATATTAGATTATTCAATGATCTTTTAATTTTATCATAGTACTCAGGAGCTAATTTGTTTAATGTTATTTTTTCACTATCATTTAACTTATCTGCTCCACGATACTGTATTTCTTCCATCATCTTAACACCTCTAGAATCTTTTTTCCAAAAGCTTCTGCTGCTTCTGGGCCGTTAGCTGTAATAATCTTTCCATCCACAACAACATCCTGGTCAACATAGATTGCTCCATTTTCTTCCAATATATCAACACCTTCCCTCTTATTGGGCCGGGCCCAGACTGTTGCCCGTCTACCACTTAATACACCTGATTTTGCTAAAATAGCGGGACCAATACATATTGCTGTTACAAATTTACCTTCATCTAAGAATTTCCTTGCCAGTTCTAATGCTTTTTTATTATCAAAATAAGTTCTAGCCCCAGTACCGCCAACAAATAGAATCAGATTATAATCTGAAGTTGCATTATCAATCAATAAATCAACATCCACTTGCTTCCCAAACTTACTCATACTTGTATCAGAAGTAGAAGCAGTAGTAACCTCTATGCCATTTTCTTCTAGAATCTGTTTAGGAACAAAATATTCTTCATCCCTAAACTCAACAGGGGCAATAATAAATAATGCTTTCATATTATAAATATAATAACTACTTTTTTACTTATAAATTTATTGTTTTATTTATCAAAACAAAAGATTTATATATTTCATTTTCCTAAATTTAGCTATGCCGGAAGAAACAAAGGGGCCTGATATAGACAACTTAATGAAAATAATTCTTGTTGGTGTTATTTCTTTAGCAATACTTTCTTCATTCATATTCCTATTCAGTTTTGGTAAAACAGCTTCTCTTGCAGGGGAGGCAATAGATGTTTTAACTCAAATAAGATCTTCACAGATTGAGAATATGACAGAAGATGAATTTGAAGAACGCGTATACTGTTCTGCAACAGTTGTAAACTCGGGACAAGAAAGAGCCATATTCCTATATAATTGTCAATAATATCACTTGGGGGTGAAATTATGTCCAAAGATTTAAAAGAAGTCGGCAAGGTTATTGGATTTTACGCAAATATAAGTGTAGCAGCAATTGATTTAAGTGGAGCTCTGGCAGTGGGAGATACTATTGTCATAAAGGGACATACAACTAATTTTGAGCAAACTTTAGATAGTATGCAAATTGAGAATAAAGAAGTAGAGAAAGCTAAAAAAGGGGATCCAATAGGAATTAAGGTAAAAGACCGCGTAAGAAAACACGACAAAGTTTATAAGAAATAGTTATAAAACAGGGGGGTGGAATAATGGTAAAAGGAGCATGGTGCGCTATGCCAAAAATCTGGGCAGTTATTACCCTGGTTGTAGGTATTTTATACCTTGGCCAAGATCTTGGCTGGTGGGCATTCTGGACACTTAGTTGGTGGACAGTAGCATTCCTTATGATTGCTGTCAGCAATCTGCAAGGAACACTTAAGTAAAAAATCTGTAAGAAACAAGATTTGTATGTTTTTTCTATTTAGTTTTAGTTATTTTAAATATGAGCCTGCAGGGATTCGAACCCCGATCAACCGGTCCGAAGCCGGACGCACTATCCATTATGCTACAGGCCCAATTGAATTTAATAATGAACTTTTAATATAAAAAAGTATGTAAAAAGAATTATTTCTGAAGAGGATCTTTTCCAAATCCAACCCAGAGGTACTTGGCTTCTTTCTTCCTGAACAGTTTCCTTGCTTTTTTAAATAAACTAACAATATTGTCTATAACTGCTTCCATCTTAGTTATCTCTTTCCTACTTGGTCATCTTTAATGTAATCTCAATTGTTGAAACTCTTATTTCTTTGCCTTCTTTGTTTTTGAAATCTTCAGAATCTATTGCTATGTCTTCAACTTTTACCTGTCCAACTAAGAATCTCTTTGTTGTTACTTCTGATATATCTACTGCTCGAGAAATAAACTTCCCTCTTGCCTTAACTATCACTTCTTTTGCATCCTTTGTAGTAAATTGCATCACTATGCCAGTCACGTAGTTCATGAATGGCTTTCCACCAACAAAAATACAGTTATCTTCTGCCATAGTATTCACCCCACCAGTATGTCGTCAATAAGAGCTAATCGCCCTTTTTCATTATCCTTGTAACATATCCTGCAATCACATTTCTCATCTTAGTAGAAGGAATTATTGCAAATTTACTTACAATTGCTTTATTTTCATCGAAGTTTTTCTTAAATTCTTCACCGTGCTCTTTAATTAATTCATTAGTTACTCTTTTCACAAGTCGTGTCTTTATTCTTCCCATGATATTTCCCCCTAGAATAACAAAAACGCATTATTTGTTTATAAATATTGCGGTTTCTTTATTAATAATCTTTAAATACTTCCTATTCTTGGTATTGTTTATGCCTGATATAAAAAAGACGGTGATTAAATATGTGCTTCAGAATGCTGTAAAGTATAAAGGAAAGGCACAGTTAAAGAATGTTATACCAAAAGTAATTGGAGAGATTCCTTCTGCTCGTTCTGATATGAGGTCCCTGATCCTAGAAATAAACAAGATAATCAAGGAAGTTAACTCATTAACACAAGAAAAACAATTAGAAAAACTTCAAGAAATTGCACCAGAATTATTGGAAGAGAAACCAAAAGAGGAAAAAAAGCTGAAAGAGTTAGAGAACACAGAAAAAGGAGTAGTTATGCGTTTAGCACCTTCTCCATCTGGTCCAATGCACATTGGACATGCAATTACTGGTGCATTAACTTCTGTATATGTTAAGAAATATAATGGAAAATTCATATTAAGAATAGAAGATACAAATCCAGAGAATATTTATTCCCCCGCATATAAATTATTACCAAGAGATGCTGATTGGATTTTTGGAAATATTTCAGAAGTTTGGATTCAGTCAGATAGGATTAAAATTTATTACACATATGCTGAAAAACTCATAAAACAAGATTCTGCATATGTATGCACTTGTAATCCAGATAAATTCAGACAATATTCAAAAAGTAAGAAGAATTGCCCCTGCAGATCACTATCCCTTAAAGAAAATATAGCAAGATGGAATAATATGTTAAACAAAAAAGGATTCAAGCAGGGAGAAGCAGTATTAAGATTTAAATCGAGCATGACTCAGAATAATCCAGCAATGAGGGATTTTCCTTTAGCAAGGATAAATGAATCAAAACATCCAAGACAGGGAACTAAATACAGGGTATGGCCCTTAATGAATCTTTCAGTACTAGTTGATGATATTGAAGCAGGAATGACTCATATCATTAGAGGAAAGGATCATGTTGATAATGCAAAAAGGCAGGAACTTATGTATAAAGTATTAAACAAAGAACCACCAAAAACATATTTTATAGGCAGGTATAAATTTAAAGGCCTAGAGATATCTTGCAGTAAAACAAGGGAAAGAATAGAAAATAAAGAATTTTCTGGATGGGATGATATAAGACTACCTTTCTTAGAGCCATTAAGGAGAAGGGGATTTCAACCAGGTGCATTTATTGAATATTCAAAACAAATAGGATTATCTCTTGTGGATAAAGTTATAACATCAAATGAATTCTTTAAGACATTAAACGCATTTAACAAGAAAATCCTGGATCCAAAGAGCAATAGATACTTTTTCATCCAAAATCCAGTAAAAATAGCCATAAAAGATGCCCCAACACAGACAATAAACATTCGTCTTCATCCAAATAATCTAAAAAGAGGAACAAGACAACTAAAAGCAACTGATGAATTTTATTTAGCCAAAGAAGATGTAGACTCCCTCACAAACAATAAGTACTACAGACTGATGGAGTGCCTTAATTTCAAAAAAGAAAAAAATAACTACATATTTGATTCTAAAAATATAACTGAATTCAAAAATAAAGGAAAAAAGATTATCCACTGGCTACCCCAATCAAAAAACTTAGTAAATGTTGAAGTATTGATGCCAAATAATCAAAGAGTAAAAGGATTTGCAGAACCATTAACAAATAAACTAAAACAAGGCGATATTATACAATTTGAGCGTTTTGGCTTCTGTAGATTAGATAAAAAACTGAAAAATAAATTAGTATTCTGGTTTGCTCATAAGTAGAAATATTTATATAATCCATAAAACAAAACTAAACAAGGTGATATAAATGTCAGATAACCTTATTGTGAAATCAAATATAAAGAATGTTGTAGAAAATTATAATGTTTCAGGAGATTTTTCTGATGCACTTAATGATAAGGTAAGGAAACTTATCATGGACGCTGTTGCAAGGGCAGAAGCAAATGGAAGAAGAACAGTGATGGCAAAAGACATTTAATTTTTTGTCTTTTTCAATCGCTCTTTAAGCAATTTTAGCTTACTTTCTATAACTTTTGCTTCTTTCTTATGTTTTTTGACTTTCTTGAATTTATTATGGATCTCCTCTACATTTTTTATCTGCTTTTCCAGTCTTAAAACAGATCTAAGATCCTTGACCCTTTTTTTTGGCACTTCCTTTACATATTCCTTAATGATTTTTTCATCTGCTTCTCTCAATTTCTTTCTTAGCTGTTCCACTTCTTTTGTTAATTCCTTTATTTTAGTAGTTTCTGCCTTGTTTTCTGCAATCAATTCTCTCTCTTTCTGCAATGCATTATGTATTTTATCTTCTAATACATTCAGGGCTTCTTCAACTCTGGCAGTATTGCTGATCCCAGGAACATCTCTTAAGTATTTTAAATGAGACTTTAATTCTGTCTTAGCCTTATCTCTCTCAGAAATCTTTATATGTGCGGTGACAACATGATTAAGAAAATATTTTACCCTCTTAATATCTATCTGATCTCTTTTAAGCGGAAGAACAGTTTCTTTAAGTTTCTTTGGCAATTCCTTTCTCTTTAATATAGGATGTTTTGCCGGTCTTTCAGAACTAATCATCATAATTATCCTGGGGGCATAATTGGTGGTCTGCCAGGAATTGGTGCTTGTCCAATAGCTGGAGCAGGTGCCATTCTCGGAACTGCTGCAGGTCCTGGAACACTAGGAGTTGTAGGGGTGGGAGCAGGAGGAGCAAGATTTGGCCTTGCAGCTACTGCGTCTTTCTTAGCTTTCTTATCACTTTCTTCTTTCATCTGCTTAACTAGATCAGCAATTGCAACAATACCATCTGCAATTTTATCATGCTGTTCAAGAATCTGATCCATTTTCTTATTCAAATTTTCAAAAAATGGCCCAATCTGTTTCATAAATTCCAAAGAGCCTGCCTCTTCTTTTATTTCTTTATTGGCAACCTTGAACAATTCAAACATATTGTTCATACTCTTAGTTAGCTTTTCCATAGAACCAGATAAATTTTGACCAGAAGGAGCTGATCCAAGAGGATCTTTCTTAATACCTTCAATATCTTTTTTTAATTCTTCAATCTCTCTTTTTGGAACAATCTCAAATTCGTCGCCAGGCATATTATCACACTCTTTTTATCTAATCAATAAATAACCCCTTTCTTTATAATATTTTCTATTTTTTAAATATTTATATTTCTAATCGAATTATCTCCAAGTATTTTGAATTTCCCTCTAAGTTTTCCTGCAAGTTATTATAAAAAAGAAAAAATAAATAATCAATATGAAAATAAGAGACTTAGAAAAGAAATTAAACCAATTTGAAAAGATATACAGCTCATTTTTAGGTGCAGCAGAAACGCCTATCAATAAAAAAACAGATGAAAATTACTTCATTAATCAAACCCACACTTTAACAGAAATAATTAAAACAATAAAAATAAACAAAGGAAACACAAAATTATATCTTCAAAAAAACAACCACAAGGATTTGCAGTCATTTGAATCAATAATTGGAAAACAAGGATTAAATGATTATATTAATTTGCAGGAAAAAGAAGCAGAAAACATAAAATACGAATTAAAGGTATCATCAAAAGAAAATACAAAATATGTTAAAGGACTTATTTTCAAATATCTCAATGCAAAAAAAGAAGCAGTTTATGTAAAAAACTTTCTAACTACATCATAGGCGGCATTCCGCCCATATCCGGACCAGGCATATTCTCTTTTCCGCTTGAAGTAGAAATAACATCATCTATTCTTAATATCATGGATGCAACCTCTGATGCAGAGCTTACTGCTTGAGTTTTTATCTTCAATGGCTCAATGATTCCTGCTTTCCATGCATCAATCACCTTACCATTAAATATGTCCATTCCAGCCCATTTATTGCCCTTATCATGCATAGCTTTCATCTCTGTTAATACATCAATAGGATCCAAACCAGCATTTTCTGCTAAGGTTTTTGGAATTATCTCCATAGCATCAGCAAATGCAAGAACAGCTAATTGCTCCCTTCCTGATAATGAATTTGCAAAATGCCTTATATTTCTTGAAAGTTCAATTTCTGATCCACCAGCTCCCGCAACAACTTTTCCATTCCTCAAAGCTGCAGCAACATCACCAATAGCATCTTCCATTGCTCTTTTTGTTTCTTCTGTTACCTGCTCAGTTCCACCACGTAACAATAATGTGACAGATTTAGCATGCTTGCATTTCTTAACAAAAGTCATCTCTTCACTACCTACTTTTCTCTCTTCAACAACACCAGCATTCCCCAAATCATTCTTGCTTAAATCTTCTAAATTAGTGACAATATTAGCACCAGTTGCCTTACTTAACTTTCTCATATCACTTTCCTTGACCCTTCTACAGGCATATATCCCCTTTTTAGCTAGGAAATGCTGTGCTACATCATCAATTCCTTTCTGACAGAACAATACATTCGCTCCACTCTTAACAATAGCACTAATCATATCTCTCAGCATCTTTTCTTCTTGGTCTAAAAATGCCTGCATTTGATTAGGATTAGTTATCTGTATCTTTGCATCCATCTCAGTAGTCTTTATCTCTAGAGAGGAATCCACTAATGCAACTTTAGCATTCTTCACTACCCTACTCATTCCAGTATGCACCCTCTCTTTGTCCAATATAATCCCCTCAACTAGCTCAGAATCCTCAACAGCAGACCCTGTTTTTGTCTCTATTTTAATATTATCAAGATCAATTATTATCTCGCCATCTTCTTTTTCCATAATGCTCTTAACAGCCTTTACAGCAATTATAGCAAGTTTTTCTTTTGATGTCTCTGCACCCTTACCAGTCATTGCAGTCATGGCAACTTTGTTCAGTATATCTTCATCATTCTCATCTATATTCTCTGCAATATTATCAAGAACAGTCTGTGCTTTCTCAGCAGCCATCCTATATCCCTTAATAATGACAGTTGGATGTATATTCTGATCAAGAAGATCTTCTGATTTCTTCAATAATTCACCAGCTAAGATAACTGCTGTTGTTGTACCATCTCCAACCTCAGATTCTTGTGTTTTAGCAACTTCAACAATCATCTTTGCAGAAGGATGCTCAATAGCCATCTCTTCTAATATTGTTACACCATCATTAGTAATTGTAACATCACCCATAAAATCAACAAGCATCTTATCCATTCCTTTTGGTCCAAGAGTGGATTTTACTACATCAGCTACCTGCTTAGCAGCAGAAATATTTACCTTTTGAGCATTCTTACCAGTTATTCTTTGAGAGTCCTCTGGCAATATGAATATGGGTTGCATTGGCTGTTTCATTTTTTTACCTTTAGTATGAAACCTTTAAGGTATAGTCTTATTGATTTCATTTTTCAATTCTCCCCCCTTTATTTAATCAGTATTAATAAACAAAATACCAGAGTTTTAAAAAGATTTCGGTATAATCCTAAGCAATAGCTATTTTTTCTCCCGTAAGCTTATTAACTCTATTCATGATTCTCTTCTTCATCTCATCAGTAAGATGCTTTTTTACTTTATCATCAAAAATTACCTTAATTTCCTTATCTTTCTTCTCAACTTTAACTTCATTAATCCTCAAATCCATTTCTATTAATGCCTTTACCTTCTCAACAGAATCTTTTACTATTTTTCTTGCTTTAATATCATATGATAGTTCTTTCCCAGAAAGAGGATGATTAAAATCAACCATACATCTTCCACCAGTTACTGTTCTTATTACACCAAATTGATTATTGATATTAACTCCTAAACCAGGAACAGGATTTATATTCTGCTTCCTAAAAACAGAAGTAGGGACCAATGTAATCATCTTTGCATCTTTCTTGCCAAATGCTTCTTCTGGTTTTAATTCAACCTTATATTTTCTTCCAGCTTCTTTGCCAATCAAGCTGTTTTCAATATTCCTGAAAATATGCCCCTGGCCAACACAAATAATGACTGGTTTATAGTCTGCTTTATCACTTAAATTATTTTCCACTGCTACCTTCTTAGAAGTTGTATCAAAGACCTCTTTAGTTTCTTTTATCTTTCCAGTAAAATCAACTTCAACAAAATCATTCTTTTTTATCTTTGCCATCCTTTCAAAGAATTTACTTCCTATTTATAACCTTTTTGTTCTATAAAAGATAATATTTTATCTGCAGTCTTTTCAGTAGAGATATCAGTTGTATCAATAATAATATCAAAATTTACTTTGTCCTCAAAATCAATGCTATAGTACTTTTGATATCTTTTATGATCACTCTCTACTCTTTTAGATAATCTATTTTTAAGTTCTTCAATACTATCTTCCTGCTCTTCATCTTCTCGTTTAATTGAAAAAATACGTTGTGCCCCCACATAACCATCAACATCAAGAAATATCTTAATAGAATGTGGTATAAAATAATATGATAATCTGCCGTCAATCACAAAATGATCTTCGTCCTTGCCTAGTTTTTCCTGATATTCATCCGCTTTTTTATCTGTAAAATCTTCTTTTTCTCCTACTTCATTCAGCTCATCAATTGTTATTCCCCTGTCAATAGCCATCTTTCCCCTAAGATCGCCGATAGAATACTTATTTAATCCGAGTTTAGCAGCAATAATCTTTGCAACTGTGCTCTTGCCAGAACCAGGTTTCCCAGATATGGTGATAATCATTTTACTTAAACTTCATTGGCATATTTCCCATACCTTTCATCATCTTCTCAATGCCCTTCATTCCCTTTTTGCCCTTGAATTTCTTCATCATCTTCTTACTCATCCTATACTGCTTTACCAGTTCTCTTACTTCTTTGATATCCACACCAGATCCTTTTGAGATCCTCTCAGCCTTTTTAGCAGTTATTGTTTCAGGATCCTCAAGCTCTGATTTATTCATAGAATCCATGATAT